>NZ_DALZSV010000051.1:0-17077 GCF_032014955.1 Moraxella sp. CTOTU47724 | reverse complement strand
TTACAATTTAATAAGCTTTACCTTATAAATTTTAAGTCAATTCAACTCAACACTTGTTATTGTTTAAAATGAAAACCGCTGAAATTTCAGCGGTTTTATCGTATTTGGCTTTCAACAAAAATATTTATCATTTTATTCACTGTTATCGTATCAATATTCTCACGAATTATTCTTCATAAGATTGAATCCATTATATTCATGCAGTTCATTAAATACTTTGTTCGCAAATAAATTATTTAGAACTAGGCGTTTTAATCTTGAGAAATAAAATTATAGAAAATATTAATATAATATTCATGGATTTATTTTTTTAACACATATTCTAAAAATATTATGCAAAATGTAGAAAAAATTATGCATAAGACTATTATTTTTATTCAATTATTAAAATTTTTTGATATAATAAGTCCTAAATATTTTTTGAGGTATCTCTATGGATTATTTTCCTATTATTACTTCGATCTGCAGAGCGAGCATGGGTTCGCCATCAGTAGCAGTCATAAATAATATAAAGAAACTTATTAAAGCATTAGAGAAGGATAATAAATTTGAAGAAGCTAATAAGCTTAAAGATATTTTAGACAGTCAATCATTAAAAGCTGAGTTGAAACCAAGTAGAGTAAGTCTATCTAAATATTATTTTGAAGGCGAAAGAATGCCAGAGGGGATAAAACCGCCAGTTGATAAGGAGTCAGGCAATTACCTAGCAGAAATAATATTTCCTAAAAACTTGGTTGACATGAGACCTATTTTTGACTTAACACTAAATAACAGTATCGATTATCTACTCGAAGAATGGATGAATATTGAACATTTAAATACAAATAATGTTAAGCCAGCATATTCAGTCATGTTATTTGGAGAGCCAGGAACAGGAAAAACACTGCTTGCTCAGTATTTAGCGAAAAAATTAGAATTGCCGTTGATTACGGCTAAGCTTGACGGCTTATTATCGTCATTTTTAGGTACTACAGCTAGAAACATATCAAATTTATTTTCATTCGCAAATAGATATAAATGTGTTTTGCTATTAGATGAGTTTGATTCGATTGCTAAATTAAGGGACGATCCAAATGAACTTGGTGAATTAAAGCGAGTTGTTAATACTCTTCTTCAGTGCTTGGATGAGCGTGGCAAAACTGGATTTACAGTTGCTATTACAAATCATGATCAGTTACTCGATTCCGCAATATGGAGAAGGTTTGATTTAAGGATTCAAATTCCTAAACCAAATTTGAAAATTAGACAGGAAATTATCTCTAGTAATGCTTATCAAGCTTTTGGCTTTTCAGATTTACAGAACAAATTTTTATCGGTTGTGACAGAAGGTTATAGTGGTTCAGATATTGATAAATTGATGAATTTCCTTTTTAGGAAGAAAATACTTTCAAATGAAAATTTTAATTTTATAGAAGCACTCAAAGAATTTATTACCCTGAATGCAAATTTAACAGATCCAAAATTCCTTACATCTATAAATGAGAGTGAAGATGCATTAATTCGTAATTTAAATAAAGATGAAGGTTTCAAATTTAATCAAAGGGAAATTGCTGAACTTTTGAATACATCTCAGTCTAATATAAGTAGAGTTTTAAAGAAGGAATTATAACAATGAGCAACCCTGTTCAAATTATTTTAAACTCGAGAAATTTTATACAGCGTGTAGTTCCTACGCCAGGCGGTAGTAATACAGACTTTTTTAGTGGTAGGGATAAAGAGTTCATTAATCATAAGCAAAACTTAATATCTTCCATAGACTCTATTGTACAGTCATCACCAGATGATGGACTCATCTATGCAAATGTCGAGCTACAGGTTAATGGATGGGCTAAAAGCCATCGTCCAGTGAATAAAATTTTCAATGATAAAAATATTGAGAGCATAACTGCAGGTAATGAACTTGGAAATATTATTATTGGTACTACAAAAGAAAAGTTGAATGAAATTAGTTCTATTATTAGTAAGGCTCCGAATCACAACTCAATAGAAATAGACAAAAAAACGGGAAATCCTAAAGAAAAAGTCACGCCTCTAAGAAGTGAAGTCGGGGTAATTCGCTCATTAAGATTGTATGATAAAAGTGATAAACGAAGCTTCAGTGCACAGCAAGCGATGGAATGGCTTTGTAGTCAAGATGTTGGTAGTGTCTATTACATTGAAACTTTTATCAGCTCTAAAAATTATACACTTCTTGAAGAAAGTGAGTTACAAAATTGTTTTCACAAAATAAAAGAAAAATTACTAATGTTAGAGGTAATCAATTTAGATCTCGACTTAGAAATTGATAGTTTAATTTTCATCATTAAGTTTAAAAACAATAATGATTTGAGAAATCAAAGTATTCATGTGGAGTTGCTAGATATTTTAGACAACTCTTCTATAGTAAGAATGGTCTATTTGCCACCTGTGATTCAATCTTTAGAAAGCACAAATTTGGGATCTTCTAGTCTATCAACGTTTGCTCCCGAAGAGGGTAAATCATACGCTGTAGTAGGTGTTATAGATACTGGTATTGCTGATAATGATGTACTTAGACCTTGGGTTACTGGGGGCATTGAATTTATACAGGATGATCTACAGCAAGAGCGAAATCATGGAACATTTATCGCTGGTTTGTTAGCTCATGCTACCCAAATAAATAATGATAAATTTATCAAGGAAGCACCATGCAAGATATTCGATATTGATTTATTTCCGACTTTTAGCTTTGAAGAGTTTTATAGTAATGGCTTTATTGATTTTTTAAAACAGCTTGATGATTATTTACCAGAAGTTAAGGCAAAAGGCATTAAAATTCTAAACATGAGTTTAAATCTTGTGAGTTGTGTTAATGACCAGTCATATAGTTTATACGCTGATTTTCTGGATAAGATGAGTAAAAAACACGGCGTAATATTTGTACTTTCTGCTGGCAATTTACAACCCAAATTAGCTCGTGATGAGTGGCCAGTAGATAAGGTAGATGCTTTAAAACAACTTGCAGAATATCCTTATCAAGGTGAAGATAGAATTTATATACCTTCTGAAAGTATCTTATCAGTGACTGTTGGTTCTGTAGATCCTGAATTAACATCTGATCAATTTTTTCCTAGCAGATTTTCAAGACGTGGTCCAGGGGTTTCTTTTGCACAGAAGCCAGATTTAGTTCATGTGGGTGGTAGTATGATTCAACCCCATCATCTAAAATCCTTTAGCCCAAATGGAAGTATAACTTCTGGCTGTGGTACTAGCTATTCTGCTCCTTTAGTCGCTAAAACTCTAGCTAATATTGATCACCTCATTGAAGGAGACTGTAAGCTTGAAACATTAAAAGCATTATTGATACATAATGCTGAAAAACCAGACTGGACTCGGATTAGAGAACTTAAAGCTATTTCAAATGATTTTGTAGGCTATGGCATACCCAAAAATGCTTATGAGTCATTAATCACTTCAGACAATGAGATTACAATGGTTTTTGAAGGTGAAATTTCCAAAAATCAAGAACTAAATTTTGAGTTTTCTTGGCCACAATCATTAGTAACGCCTTCTGGTGGAATTTCAGGTACTGCACAAGTTACATTAGTTTATACCCCTAATATTGATCGTCACAATGGTGCCGAATTTATTTTAAACTCTTTAGATGTTCGTTTAAGACAACAGACTGATAAAACTAATCAAGAAGGCGAACCAATATTTAAAAATATTCTAACTAATGATAAAGATTACGCATTTGAAAAAGATATGATTCAGCATGGGCTTAAATGGTGGCCTGTCAGAAAAATACAGAACAAATGGACAAATAAAGGTAGATATTCTCTATGTCGTTTAGTTGTCGAGCCACTTGCAAGATCTGGATACGAGATAATTGAACCAGTACCGTTTACCGTGATTTTAACTATTTCTGATGATAAAAAGAAACATCATATCTTTGATGAGATGAAACAACAATTATCTGCAAATGGTATATTGGCGAATGATATTAGAACGAGTATTTCTAGTAGATTGCGAACATAAAAAAATGTCAAAACTTTATATAAATTCCTTTTTTTGAAAAACTGATTCTAAGATGTTTATTGTTTTCAAGCCAACGCCATGACCTATATACCTAGAACACTCACTTATAATCATAATCAACGGACAAAAACCATCAAAGATGTTGAATTATTGTCGTTGAACAAACCTGTGGTCGTATTGGCTGAGCCAGGTATGGGCAAATCATCATTATTAAATGAAATATCTAAACTTTCAAATTATCAGCTAATCACAGCCACTTCCTTTTTACGAAGACCTAAAGCAATGATTATGAACAACCAGAGCGAATGGTGGTTAATTGATGCACTTGATGAAATGCCCTCAAAGCATGAAGGTAGTAACATAGATGAGGTTTTACAAAAACTGTATGACTTAGGTTCACCAAACTTTATTCTTACTTGTCGCAATATTGAATGGCGATCCACAAATACTGACATTATAAAGGATTTCTATGGCAATAACATAATCGAAACTCATTTAGAAGCATTTAACCGATACGATGCTAAGAATTTTCTACAGAGCTATCTTACGTTTTCAGGGGATGCTGAAGAATTATTGTTAAGCTTAGACAATCATAATTTATCAAGTTACTATGAAAACCCGTTAACCTTAGAGCTATTAGCAAAATCTAACTTTGATAAGCTACCAGAAAATAAGGCTGATATTTTTGAAGTGGCAACACAAAAGTTGTGGCAAGAAACCAATGACTATGCCACAAATCAGCTCAAAACCTTCTCACAATCTCAGGTAATTGACCAAGCAGGTTATATTTTTGCCACTTATCTTCTGACTGGTAAACAAATTATTTTCAATGGCAACACAGCAAAAACTCCGACGGATGCTTTAAATATTCATGAATTAACCATTACGAGTGTTCCACTCACAGAAATTCTAAAAACACGATTATTCAAAGCTACTGGTGAAGAATATTGTTACAAGCCTTGGCATAGGACGATTGCTGAATTCTTGGGGGCAAAGTGGCTAGCTGAAAAAATGACATCAGTCATGTTACGGCAAAGGATTTTATCTCATCTTATAGTTAACGGGGGTGTTATTGCCTCACTAAGAGGCTTGTTTACCTGGTTATCTTACTTTAATTCTGATTTGGCGAAAGTTATTATCCAAGTTGACCCTTATGGGCTGATTAAATATGCCGATACCAGTAATTTAACAGATTCACAATGTAAGTTATTGTTTGAAGCTCTAATCGAGCTATCTGAAGAAAACCCCAGATTTCGACAGCAAGACTGGGGCTGGATTAAAGCACCAGGTTTAGCAAAGCATTGCCTACTAGAAGATTTTCGCCAAGTTTTGCAAAATCCGAATAGTAATTTTAACTTGAGGTTAAGTGTTATCCAAATTCTACAGGACGCAGATTTTGTTCATGAGCTTAAAGATGATCTAGTCGCTATTTTACTTGATGTAACACGCACTTATAGCGAACGAAAGGATATATTGGATTTGTTATTTGAAAAGCATATTCAAATAGATTGGGGCAATATCTTTGATATATTAATCGCAACCAAGGAGCATGAATCATTACGCTTAGTATTAGAATTTTCAAGAAGAAATGATTTCCAGTATTTAACAGATGACCAGATATTAAAACTAATTATAAATTCTTACAATCTGGGTGGAAATGAAGCTTACAGAAGGTATATCTTACCTAGGAATGGCAGTTATTTTTACTTTACTAATTTTCCTGTTGAGAAAATTTTAGCATTATTGAATGGAGTTTATAAAACTGTTAAGGCATTAAATTTAGATCCTCACCGCATTGAAGGTAATACTCGTAGGGGTTTGAATACCTTGATTATCTGCTTGATTCACCGTTATATTATTAATAGCAGTAATACTATTCCACCCGATATTTTTGCAAACGTTATTACGATTTTTTCCAAATTTGATACCGAGTCTTTAGCATTTATTGATGACGGTGTTGAATTTTTTAACGATTATTTTAAAAAGAACCTAGATTATAAATTTGAGATTCAAAAGAAGTTAATCCAAATAAAACCAGAATCTCACTTTCACTATCCTTTTGGATTTACTGTTTTACATGCTTTAATTCCTACTGAGCAAGAAGAAAAGATAAGGTTACTGCTGGATATTCAAAATCAAAAAAAGAATGAAAAAAATTTAAAAATTTGGAAACAGCTAGTACGTTTATTAAGGGGAGATGATGGAATTTCTAATGAAGCCTATCAATTAGCCTTACCTTACGCTCAAAATGATAAAGAACTTAAGAAAATTTTGGATGATATGAGAAATCCAACTGATAATAGTTGGCTTTTTGAGATGAATAAGAGTGATAAATGGGTAAGACGTAAAAAAAAGGTTTCAATTTTTCGCCTAAGAAACAGATTACAAAGAAATATTGCTAAACTTGAATCAGGTAATTATCATTTTTGCGAAATACCCGCACAAATTATTTTGAATCAATATTTCGATGATATTGATATACCGAGAACTTTATCTGAATTTGAAAAACTAGAATTTGTATTGGGAAAAAATTTAAGTGCTTCAGCAAACAAAGGCTTTGAGGCTAGTTTAAAGAATCAACAATACTCAATGCCTCTCATTGTTGATGCTCATATTGACAGACAGCATTATAGAATTGAGTCTGTTATGATAGCTGGTATTTTTCAGCGCATCATAAATGGGCAATCTTTAGATGATTTGACTGATGAAATTATTTTGACATGTGGGGCTATTCTTGAATTTGGTCATTTTATGATGTCCTTTTATCAGGAAGAGAATATTATTCAGAATAAAGTTAGAGAGCAAATAAACAATAGAAGTTTAAAAGAAACCTTTGTTAATGCACTACTAGACCCACAATTTGAGCGAAACTCACAAAATATTGGGGGAATTCATTGGTTAATCAATAAACAACATAACATTGGAAAATTTGAAATCAATAAAATTATTACTTTGCTTTATAAATACCCTAATATGGATAAACATGACCAAAGGTATTTGATTGATACACTCATCAATCATAAAGCATTTTCAAATATTCACGATTTAGTGTTATCTAGGGTGAATGACTATATTCCATATGAAAGTGATGATATAAAACCTTATGCTAGATGGCTTGCTTTGGCTAGCTATGTAGATGAACCCTTTTTTTTGAAGAAAGTTCAGTGCTTTGAACAACCCGAAGAAATATTTTGGCAATTGTCGGAATTATTTTCAAATAAGCTAGAAGATGGTAATTTTAGACCATCATTACGGATGCTAGTATGGGTTGTATACCGATTTAGCAATAAATTTCCAAAAGTATATCGTCCACAAGGTGTGAGTTCAGGCAATAGGAATGATTGGCAAGCTACTGAATTTGTAGATTATTGTCTGGTATCTATTAGTAATATAACAAGTCAACATGCTAGAGAAGAACTTACATCTTTACAGTATTTATGCCATCCTAGCTATCAAGAATTTATTGTTCATCTATTGGCTCAACAAGCTGTAAAAATTAGGGAAACATTTTATCAGCCTTTAAATCTACCAGAGTTGCTTGCCATATATGAAGATAAGTCACCCAATAATTGTATCGACTTAAAGGCTTTAGTTATCCAACTATTAAATGAAATTCAAGCCAAAATTAAAGGCAATGAAACGGATACTTACAAGGTATTCTATAAAACACTAGGCGATACTCCAACTCCACAAGATGAGAACTATTGTCGTGATAGACTTACTGATTTACTTGAGCCAATGCTCACGAAATATCAGTTTGAGTGTGTTACTGAACGAGATATGCCAAATGTTAAACGTGCTGACATTGTTTGTCAAAATTCTCATTTAAAACTACCCATTGAAATCAAAGGGCAGTGGCATAAAGACCTATACATCAGTTTGAATGACCAACTTGGTGATTACTACTTAAAAGAATTTCAATCTCAAGGACAGGGAATATACTTTGTATTCTGGTTTGGCAATAATATTAATAAGGCTTTGCGTAAGCTACCTAATAGCGAATGCCAACCTCAAACTCCTATTGAGCTCCAAGCACTACTTAAAAATTTGATTAACACTAAGTATAAGCAAGGTATTGATGTTTTTGTGATGGATGTGAGTATAGATTAATTTTAAAAAATTGATGGAGATACAGAATGCAACCCGAGTTATTGCTAAATTATTATGATTATGCAGAGATTAGATATGCAATAGCGGTTGCTAATGGCACTTTTAAACTGATCTTTGCCACTGTACGCCTTTTACCAAAAGATAAACCTGTGTCTTATACAAGTGATGCAATACGAAGTAATCATGGTGATATCACTATGATTGCCAGGAAAGTTGTTTTAAAAGCGGAAGATGCTTTAAAGTGGTATAGAAGGGACGATAATCTATCAGCACCCACTCCATCTTCAGAACAAAGAATTCTCAATTTTGAAGTAGATAACAAGAATCAAAAGAGCATTGCCATAAAATTAACCGATGAAACAGTATGGGGCGATTTTGGTAATCCTTTAAGAGAAAAAAGTTTTTTTAATGAGTTTAGTGATAATAGTGCTCCTTTTTTAGGTTATGCTTCAGATAGAATTCATCGAAGATTTGGACAGCAAAATGGGCTTAAAGAATTACTTGAACTTGAAGAGATAAGACTATTTCTAAAACAAAACTTATTCATAGATTTACGCAAATACTATGAGTATTTGGGTGGCATTGTTCTCATTCTACCTAACCCTATCATTGAATCGATTGAAGACAGATTATTTCAGACAGAAGAAGGCGAGAAACGATTACTTAAGCTTAATGCATACCCTTCACAAAATTTGTCAAAAATTAATCTAATAAACTTTGAAACGTATCTTGGCAATTTAAAAAATTTGCAAATTATAGATAGCGAAGCAATTCAAAGCGATAATGGTCTTATAATCATACCTCACACCAATCCATATCAATCTCATGGCTATTTTTTACTTCATGATGATTTAGGCTGTTTGGAATTAAGACAGCCAACATCCTATTTGAGGCAAGCGAATATTCGTATGAGTATGCATACAGAGAAAGTAGCAATTAGCACAAAACAAAGTGAAAGTAAAAATGCTAAGAATTATACCCACGAAATTTCATTAGCTGAAAAGGTCTCGGAACATGCTGTTGGAGAGTTAACACCAGATGAAATTTACGATAGAGTAGTTAAAGCACGTCAAGAAAGACAATTAATGATCGAGAAAATTGAGTCAGGTCAGGTTTGGTTTTCTAGGGATGAATCTGATGATAGGCAAAAAGCTATCGACTTGATAAAGGAAATTACATTACAAGCAGAAGAAAGGGTGTGGTTCTTCGATCCTTACTTTGGTGATTTGCAGATAACTCAATTTGCTGTAATTCCGAGTTTAAATGATGTTCCGACAGAAATTATCACTTCACGACAGGTTTTTGCAAATGAAAAGTCTTCAAAAAAGAACAAAAATAAATTTAATTTTGATTGTATTTCCTTAAAAAAATTGTTCTTTCGTTATATCCCACCATCTTTAGAAAAGAGCGGGCTTATAAAAACGACAAAGGATTATATTTCAACATTTTTTAATTTTGCATTTGATACTAATTGTGATAATTCTCAAGATAGTAGAATCACAGCTCAATCAATGCTTGATGAGTTGAATCATGTTAAAAGTCAATCAAGGAAAGATAATTTACCTTTAGAATGTTGTGTGCTTGATAGTAATAATATTCCACTTCATGATAGATTTTTAGTCGTCGATGAGGATGTATGGTTTATAGGTCATTCTTTCAACCAGTTAGGTTTACAAAATAGTTTCATGATTAGAGTTCCTGCACCTCAAGAATTATTATTAAAATTAGACGCAATTAAAAGCCAAGCGATTTCCCTAGAGAATTTTATTAAAAAAAATAGTTCCAAATTGGAGGTTTTAGACAATGAATAGATTGCCTAAACCTAAAGATAACATAGAGGAGCAGAAGCAACGAAACAATTCACAACCAAAAATTTTTTTTGGTTTAGAAGAATTAGGTTATTACACTGGAAAAGTAAAGGATAATGAGGCTTTCCTAAGCCTTGACGACTTCAACAATAAGCTTAGAAATTTAAGTAAAATGGATACGGTTGTTTTTTCTGAAAGTTTCATCACAGCAATTAAAATAGCACAAAATAGAATATGGTTAATTGATGAGTATTTGCATTGTTCTGATGATAAAGATAAAGAAAATTTAAAGCTAAATAGGCTTTTGAATCATATTAAGGTAAGAATGCAATATGTCGATGATGTTCGTTTTTTTTTCAAAGATGACAGCCACAGAAAAGAAACTAGCGATCTTTTAAATAAAATTAATAACGAATTAAAGTTGAAAAATTATGAAACTATTAATTATAGATTTTTCTGCTATGAAAATTTTCATGATAGATTTGCTATTATCGACGATGTACTTTGGCATTTTGGTTCTGATGTAGGTGCCTCTAGTCTAAAATTGAATGCTACAAGTTATGGGTGGGACGCAAAATATTTTAATGCTATAAATTTTTTCGAGGCTTTTTGGGAAGAAGAATATGTCAAATGATATTAATTGGTCACCATTACCATTTCATTTAGATAATTATCAATCAGAAGAAAACGTTTTATTAAGATTACTTGACTATTGGTTAGAGAATCGCACAAGTTTCCAATCAATTGAAATAAACTACGAATGTACTTCTGTAGAAAGTTTTAAAAAGAATATAGTGGAGCAAATATTCGTTAATTCGAATAACCTTTTATTAGATACTGATGAATTTGAGTTCACTTGTTATTTGGCTTTAATTTTAATTGAAAAATGCGATGGAACTAGCAAATTTTTTGAATTAGTTGATAGACTCGAATACGAGACTTTAAGCCTAGATTGGCTTCTTGAACGCTATGCTGAAATGGCAAGAGATACACATATTGTCCAAAATCTTATTAAATCCTCTGAATTAGCTGTAAAAAAATATATTCAGCAAGGCATACCATTCGTTCTTAACAGAAAAGAAATTAAGAATGACTATGAGAATCGTAAAATCAATTGGGAAACTGAAAAACATAGTGTTCATGATATTTGGTCAGACAGAGACTTTAATAACCTTTACTGGGATGGTCGAAAAACTGCTTTCTCTATACTTTATATACTTGATAAGGACAAATTTATAGAGTTAGTGCAGAAATTTGATAATCCCTTTGATGTAAAAATAGCCTTAGAAACAATCTTCGAACAAGTATCAATTCAAGATTGGCAATATATGGTTGAGAGTTCTTCTGCAGGCTTCACTCAGGAAGGTAGTTGGATTAAAACTGATTTCTTACTGCCTATACTTTTTGAATTTGCCTTTGATAAGATTGAACGATTAATCCATAGCTACCATGCTAACACAACTACTTCTCAAGAAGTAATCGACCAAATAGTTACCAGGCTTCGAGAATTAACAGAATTTATTATAGATGTACTAAATAAGAAAAACAAAGTTGCATTATTTCGTTGGATTGCATACTTACTTAAGGAATCCAGAAATAATTTTGAGATAGTGGAAAATTTTTCGGTTGAAGCAGATAAAATCCCAAATTTATTTGATTTTGCTAAATCAGCACTGATGCTAAATTTTATAAAAGAATTTGACTGGGAAACCTATTTAAATCAATCAAATGCTAACTTGCTTAAATGGGATGATGCTGAGGATTATGAAGATTGGTATATTCACATCGTATATGGTATTTATGTAAGATCATTTGAAGAAAATATACCGCTAAAAGCTACTCAAATTTCAAGTAAATTTTTCGACAAATGGTATCTTAATACTCAAAATTGGTATGAAGTTGAAGGAGATTCATTTAGAAATGGTACGAAATCTTTCGTTTTTGCAGGTGATAATTTTAACTTTAATTTTGATGGCTATTATTATTTAGCATATTTACTTTTCATATCTTTGAATTCTAATGATGCAAAATGTTGGAAACAAATTTTGCTATCGGCTGATTTATTCTTTGATATACAAGATTTTATTACCTATACAAGTCAGGAAAAATCATGGAACTTTGATAATACCTTAGAAACTAGATATGGATTGGCACTTTTTTCAAGAATTGGTGTCCATCTAACTTTAATATTGTCTGCCAAGGAAGATAACTATTTTGAATTCATTTACAAAAGTGTTTTTAATTTACTTTTGAGGGGTGCATTAACTGATCGAATTTCAACATTTTATATTGATGGATTTAAAACTTTATTATTTTATAAAATATATAGTCATATTAAACCTATACCTGAATTGAAACAGATAATGGAGACTGAACCTAAAGCCTCTGATTACCTACATAGATTTAGTAACAAAAATTCAGAATTTATTAAATTGTTAAATGTTTTAATTGCAAATAAGATTGATGAGACTGTTATCATTAATACAATAAAAGAGGTTGAAGGTTTGGAATTATCCTCAATAATTAATAACATGGAAAAACTCTTGGAACTCAATCCTCAACGCTATACAAATATTAATAAGTCGCTTATTCGAGAAATTAAAAGTATAGTTCCTAAACTTTAGGTTACTGTATTACAAGCAATAGTATTTATTTCGCATAATTTATTTTATGTTAAATACTTTTCTATATTCAGACTTGATAGAGCAACTTAATACAGTAAAAAGGTTCGCTTTTAAAAAAATAAAAAATCCGTGGAAAATATATGTTTACCATAGGTTGCTTTGAGGGTGAGTAAAACTCATCACTATCGATTAAAAACTCAACAAATGTACTTACCACTGTATATGGTCCGAATTCTGTGCTGACTCCTAATTAAACTTTAATTTAGCTGACACAGAGTTTTGAACGCCCTCTAATAAAACGATTGAATTTTCGGAAAAAATCTGAATTAAAAATCTTGCCGATAAAGTTAGTCTTAGCAATATTATCATATCTAACAGGCTTTTACGCTTTGTAAAAAAAACATTACTTACGCCAAACAATTTTGCTGAAATTATTGCTACAACGTTTGTTATACTCAAAAGATAGCGTTTTTTGATACGATGTATTTTTTAATTTTTTTCACCAATAAGGAATCATAATGACTAGATCTACAAAATCCAACGCAAAAGTTGCAGTCATAACAGGTTCGGCAGGGGGTCTGGGTAATGCTATTGCGACTCGTCTTGCCAAAGATGGTTTTCGAGTGGTGCTACACGACATCAGCGAAGATAATCTAAAAAAAGCCAAAGCCGAATTTGACAAAGCAGGGTATGAAAGCATCACGGTGGTGGGCGATGTGTCAAAACGTGCCGACCAATTTCGCCTTATCGAAGAAGCGGTGAAAGCCTTTGGGCAGGTTGACGTGTTTGTCAATAACGCAGGGGTGGAGTCGGTTGAGCCGTTTTTAGAAATTGAAGAAAAAGAGCTTGACCGTGTAATGAATGTGAATATCAAAGGCGTGGTGTTTGGGACGCAAGCAGCCGCCGAGCAGATGAAAAAACAAAACAACGTGAGTAAGATTATCAATGCTTGTAGTATTGCAGGACATGAGTCATATGAAATGCTAAGCTTATATAGCGCCACTAAACACGCAGTACGTTCATTTACCCACTCAACTGCTAAAGAATTAGCCCAATATAATATTCGTGTAAATGCCTATTGTCCTGGGGTGGCTGATACCCCTATGTGGGAGCGAATTGATGCGGCATTTGTCAAACATAAAGGTTATGAGCCAAAACAAGCGTGGAAAGAATTTACACAGGGTATTTTAGTCGGAAGACCAGAGGAACCTGAAGATGTAGCAAATTTAGTATCATTTTTAGCTTCTGATGATGCCAACTATATTACGGGTCAAACTATTTTGACCGATGGCGGTATGGTATTTAGATAATCATTGGGCAATAAAAAAGTGATCTATGCTGTTTGATCCGAACTCTGTATGAACCGTCTCGGGATTGTCGGAAACCTAAAACTCTGAGACAATACTCTTATGGAAAGCAAAAAATACCCAACAGAAGTTAAGAAAAAGCCGTCGACTACTAACGGGTATTTGTCGCCTATTGACGCAGCAAATATCTACTATTGTTCATTAATTCCGTCAGGCTATGCTGCGTGACTCAAGATAATCTGTGGCCGACAATTCCAGTACAGTTCATTTAATAAAATATCTGATTTAGTAAAAGATATATGTCTGCTAATAGGAGCTGTTTTCATAGAATGGGCGCAATACATAGATCAGGGATTTGGTTGTATATGCTTTCAGAATGAACGGATTAACGTTATTTGGGAAGAGTTTCCTAACAACCTCAGTTTTGAGCTAGATTCAATCAGTAATGCAGAGCTACTGTTAGAAAAATTAGTATGATAAAGGTATGCTATAAAAAACCTGTTCAGCAAAGCCTAAGAACACGGTTCTATACTAGGGAGCCGCATTCACCGAATAAACTGGTTTTTCAATGAAAGCTTTATTTTGGCCTGCAGATACAGTAATTAACTCGAAGGTAAACAATCTGTTTGATAAGATAAAAAATTATTTCTAACCACGAGTATGATATGAATTTGATAACAATTAATTTAAAAAAAGCATCTGGTATTGTGTTGTTCTCAATAGGCTTATTTGCTACTGCCCAAGCATCAGCAGCTACATGCGACAAGGCTACTACTCAAGCTGATATAAACAAATGTATTGCCGCTGAATTAAAGGCTGAAGACAGTAAGCTGAATAGCTCTTATAGCAAATTACAGCATGGATTGAATAAAACTGAGAAAAAGCAGTTAAAAATAGTGCAATTAGCATGGATTGACTTTAGAGATAAAGCCTGTAAATTTTCTGCCCGTAGCTCTAGTGGTGGTAGTGCTTACTCAATGGCCCTTAACAGTTGCTTAACGACCTATACGCAGCAAAGACGCATACAGCTTGACCAGGAAATTAAGAACATTCAGAGATAAGAAAAATCAAATAATTGGTGGTGTTCTAAAAAGTATACCCCAAGGAAACCAGTTATTTTACCCTTCAAACATATTAACAGACTACTCAAAATAGACTGTTAATATGGAACCATCTATAACAGACTTTAGAATTATAGGACTGGTTGCTGTGCTTTTTTCCTATCATTAGCCTATGGAGCAAGTTCTATTTAATCATAAAACTTATAATCAATCATAAAAACAGAGGGGCTCACAATGACCATAAAACACATCGAACATCTGATTATCGGCTTTGGCAAAGCAGGTAAAACTCTGGCACAAGCTTTAGCCAAGACAGGCAAATCCGTGATTTTAGTGGAGCAGTCCGCTACCATGTATGGTGGTACCTGTATCAATATTGGCTGTATTCCCTCAAAAAAATTAGCCTTCTTAGCTTATGGTCATGACGTACAACCATCACTTGCTCAAGCAGTTAGCAAAAAGAACGATTTAATTGATAAACTTAATCATGCCAACTTTGAGAAAGTTGATAGTCTAGATAATGCCGAAGTGATTACAGGCAAAGCCAGTTTTATTGATAATAAAACCGTGCAGGTCGTCACCGATACTGACACATTGACCATCACTGCTGATTATATTTACATCAATACAGGGGCGTATAACTGGCAGCCGCCGATTGATGGGTTAAAAGACAGCAAATTTGCCTACGACAGCACCCGTATCATGCAACTAACCGATTTACCAAAACAGCTCGTTATTATTGGTGGTGGCTATATCGGGCTAGAGTTTGCCTTTATTTTTGCAGGGTTTGGCAGTGAAGTGACGATTTTAGAAACAGGCGATACCTTCTTACCACGAGAAGATGAAGATATCACCAAAACTTTACTCGCTATCATGGCAAAACAGCATATTACAGTCAAAACTAATCAGCAAATCAAACAAATAAGCGATAGTGGACAGCAAGCCACAATTACCACCGCTGATAGCGAACTGCATGCCGATGCGATTTTGGTTGCTACAGGCCGCAGAGCCAATACCGAAGGGCTAAACCTTGAAAAAGCGGGCATTGAGCTTACCGATAAAGGTTATATTGCTGTTAATGAAAAATTACAAACCAACGTGCCGAATATCTATGCGATGGGCGATGTGGCAGGCAGCCCCCAATTTACCTATATTTCGCTCGATGATTATCGTGTAGTTAAAAGCCAAGTATTGGGCGATGGCAGTTACACCACCAAAGACCGTACTTTCCCTTATGCGGTGTTTGTCAATCCGCCACTTGCTAATGTCGGTATGACCGCAAAAATGGCAAAAGATAAAGGTTATGACATTAAAACCGCCACACTAGATGCAGCAACTATTCCTAAAGCCAATATCTTAGAACAAGCTGATGGGTTGCTTAAGGCCGTAGTAGATGCTAAAACTGATAAAATCTTGGGTGTGCAACTGTTGTGTGCCGAGTCGCATGAATTGATTAACTTTATGGATTTAGCAATCCGTCAAGGCTTAACCTACCAGCAGGTGCGTGATCATATTTTTACCCACCCTAGTATGAGTGAAGCATTGAATGATTTGTTTGCTGCTATCAACTAACTGTTTTATAGCGAGGTTAGACGTTGCTTATAACGGCTAACCTCATTTACTTTCAATATTCACTCACTTTATATCCGCTTAGTTAAAACTTAAAAATTCTTCTGCACTTGTTGGATGAATGGTAAATGTCTCTTCTAAATCTGCTTTAGTAATACCAACTTTCATTGCCAAAGCAAATCCTTGTAAAATTTCATCCACATCTGACCCGACGGCATGAATGCCCACCACGGTCTCATCGCGACCTGCACAGACAATTTTAACTGTCGATGTTATATCATCGTGTGCAACCGCACGAAACATGGGCATAAATTTATTAGTGTAAGTTTTTACATTTACTTGACCATGGGCTTTAATCGCCGCTGACTCACTCATACCAATAGTGGCCATTGGCGGATGACTAAATACCACGCTTGGCACTAATTGGGTTTCTAGCTTTGGAGTGCTTTGTTGACTGAATAATCGCTGTGCGAGGTATTTACCTGCTTTGGTAGCCACAGGTGTTAATGGAATACCGCCTTCGATAATATCACCTGCAGCATACATGTAAATACCCCAAACTTAAAACAACATCAAAGTAGAAACATTAAGCCACCTGTTTA
>NZ_DALZSV010000050.1:0-17428 GCF_032014955.1 Moraxella sp. CTOTU47724 | reverse complement strand
TAAGTCGCTCACTGCTCGTCATTGGGCAGTGCTTTAATTATTGGGTTTGGTATTAGTTATTTTTTAATACATTTAGAAAATACCTTTGACAGTATTAAAAGGACTTATTTAGCCAGTTTTTGTGCATCCATGGCATCTTTGTGTAGACGGGTATTAAGCTCATCGATGATTTCAATCCAACCTGCATCTGCACGGTATTCGTCTTTTAAAAATTTACGTTGGTTGTCGCTCCAAAAAGGCGCATCGCTCAGCTGGACTGATTGGGCCAATTGATTTTCTTGAATAAATTGTTCAACCGCAGCATCATCGCCATCCATACCCATTTGTTCAAACAACATATTAATGTTTCTTTCGCCATCTGTCATCATTGTGGTTCTCCTAGTACTCTTAAAAGTATCAACGTTTAGTATCAACGTTTAAAAGTATCAACGGTTATTGTAATGTCATTATTTTTAGCACTATTTTTATTTAAAAATAATCAAAAAAGTGCCATGGGTTATTGTTACTGTTAGAGCATTGTAGCCAAAATTGGATAAAAAAAATGTGATTTGATTGTATAGTGTGGTTATTTCATGTAAAAAAACCAGCCTCATTAGGCTGGTTTTTTTCTGTTAAAACGTTATAACCTAATTAGTTAGGTAGTAAGTGGCTTACTGCATCACGCTCTTCAGCCAATTCAGTTTCAGTGGCTTTCATTTTTTCTTGTGAGAAAGCCGATGAAACGTCTAGCCCTTCAACAATTTTCCAGTCGCCATTTTGGCAAGTACATGGGAATGAATAGATAAGACCTTTTTGGATACCGTATTCACCATTTGAATAAACACCCATAGATACCCAATCATTCTCGTCGGTGCCTAGTGCCCATGAACGAATGTGCGCAATCGCAGCGTTTGCCGCAGATGCCGCTGATGAGGCACCACGTGCTTTAATGATGGCAGCACCACGTTGTTGTACGTTAGGGATATAAGTACCTTCGTACCAGTCACGTTGTACTTGCTCTAGAGCGGGTTGACCTTTTACCGTGGTGAAAGTCAAATCTGGGTACTGGGTTGAAGAATGGTTACCCCAAATGATCATTTTTTTGATGTCATTTACGGTGGTTTCAGTTTCTTCAGCCAATTGCGCCATACCACGGTTATGGTCAAGACGTGTCATCGCTGTAAAGTTACGTGGATCTAGGTCTGGGGCATTACGCTGTGCGATTAAGGCATTGGTGTTGGCTGGGTTACCCACAACCAATACTTTGACATTACGGCTAGCGTTGTCGTTCAAGGCTTTACCTTGTGCAGAGAAGATGGCGGCGTTAGCTTCGAGCAAATCTTTACGCTCCATGCCTGGGCCACGAGGACGGGCACCTACCAGTAGGGCATAGTCCGCATCTTTGAACGCAACGTTAGCGTCGTCAGTTTGTACGACGCCCGCTAGCAATGGGAATGCACAATCTTCAAGTTCCATTACCACACCTTTTAAAGCTTCTAAGGCTGGTGTGATTTCTAATAATTGTAAAATGACAGGTTGGTCTTTACCTAACATATCACCCGATGCGATACGAAATAATAATGAATAACTGATTTGACCAGCAGCACCAGTCACCGCAACACGAACAGGCTGTTTCATTGAAAGCTCCTATTATGATAAGTACAAGATCCTTTGCAAAAGCAAGGCAGTGAAAAAAGCAGAAAAAGTTGTCTAAAAAAGCTTGCCTAGTTTATCACTTGTCACCATCAAAGACCATAAATTTATGGGGTCAATTGTCGGGTGAGCTTGACAATTATGGGTTAAAGTAAGGCAAAGAACAAAATAAAAAACGCTTAAAACTAGGCAAAAATTGATACCGCCATCCCTCAATAATTACCATCAATCAAAAATTGACTAGGACAGGCGTAAGAGCGGGTGGCACATTGGGCAAACCGTCCGTTATTGTCATAGCACACGTTAATATAGGTCAATACAGATTGACCTGCACTATTTTTTTGACAGAAAAAATTAAACGAGTTTGGCTTCATGCCAGGGTTTAAAGATAATAATTGGTGGCTCAAGCCACTGGACGTGAATCGATAACTGCGACCGCTACTGAGTTCTTTTGGAAGTTTTAATTGACTGGCAAGTGAGGTAATGGTGCGAAAATAATTAGGGGTACTTAGACCACTGCAGCGACCATACTGCTGCCAAATATTTTTGCGAATATTACCATCTGGAATGACTTTTGAGGTGATCTTTTCTTGCAGTGGCGACATGCTGTAACGGCTATTACTACAAGACTGGTTCGCCACCCGATAAAAATTCACCGTCATCGGATTGCCTTCGATACATTGGCGAAGATTACCCATGTATGGGTTAAGCTTGCAGATGGCAGGGGATAATTCAACCCCTAAAACACTGTCGGCGTGGGCAGCTGAGGTTGCTAAAGCACCCATCACCGCCAAGCAGCCAACTGACAAATAGCCGCTAAACCTTGCGCTTTTTTGATGACTTGAGTTGATAACTAAACTCGCTAAATTTTCCGCCACCTCATCTTGAAACTTTGCTCTAATCTTTAACGACCCCAATGTGGCGGCGTGTGATGCCGCGTGCAAGTTGGTAAAATCGAGTAATGTTTTTAGACAAGATGACAGCATAACAATTAAACCAAATAGTTGGTGATTAAAAACAAGCAGGTTGCTTTAACGTTTACAGTGAGCTTTTAAATTTACAGTGAGCTTTTAAAATAGAAGTGATAAAAATGGTCATTGACTGATTAATTTTTTGCTTGAAATAACTAAATTTTTGCCAAACGAAACTAATGTTTATGCGTCATGCCAATTTTTTGAAATCATACTAACTAGGTCAGATTTTGTAAACCCTGTATATACTAAAAAACAACAGTAATTTATTGACTATTATCAATCAATTAGCTGTTGTTTTAGCGGATTTAGCAGGTTTATTTAATTCAAATTAATTTAATATTTAGCACTAATGGTACCCATACGCTGACTAATCGGTTGGTTGCTACCGCCAAGGAGCACATCATAATTGGTCGCATTTTCCATCACGGCTTTGACATAATTGCGCGTTTCTGAATAAGGAATGGTCTCAACATACTGATCTGCCGCTAGGCTACCGTTCTCAGGTTGCCAAGTTTTGGCCTTACCTGGCCCTGCATTATAGCCCGCGGTAGCTAGTACAGGTTGACCGCCCAATTTATTTAAAATATCGCCCATATAATACGTACCGTAGCGAATATTAGTATCGCCCCCTGCGACGCGAGATGGCTCATACGGTTCGCCCAATTTACGTGCGATATAGCGCGCGGTGTCTGGCATGATTTGCATCAACCCCCCCGCCCCAACACCCGAACGCGCGCCGATATTAAAACGGCTTTCTTGACGCATGATGCCATACGCCCAGGCAGGATCGATTCCCGCTTGGCGGCTGTATTGCACGACACTAGACTGATGGGGCATTGGGAATGCCAGTGCCGAATTTGGAATCGTTTTGGTAGACTCCAACGCGTAGATAGCACGGTCATACCATCCCATGTCCGATGCGGTTTGCGCCGCTGCCAAAATCATCGTCTCATCACCACGGTCTCGTGCTTTTTTTACCGCCCAGTTCCATTCACGGTTGGTATAGCTGGGATTGGCGGCAAGTTTATAGAGGGTAAATGCGCGATTAAAGAAACTATCGTTTGCGAGGCGTGAGTAATCACTATTACTCACCGGTGGATTGGTCGGTAAGCGGTCAAAACGCTGCCCCAGTTGGTCTTTGGAGAGCAGTCCATAATAGTCATTGGTTTGCGCCAATTGACTAAATAGCTGATTGGCTTGTTGACGCTGCTGGTTAGTGCCGCCCAATTTGTAGGCTTTGGCAAGCCAATATTGCCATATCGGTTGCTGCTGATTTTTATAGTCCATTGCGCCAATGGCTTGTGCCAAATCTGACCATCGGCTATAGCGTATCGCTGCTTGGGCATAGTTTTCGGCTTCTTCATTATTAAATGGTACGCCCAGACTTTTTTGCATCCAATCAACCGCGTCACTACTAAACCCTTGATCGGTATTGACGCCCATCCTTGCCACACCCAAGGTACGGTAGGCATATTGACGAGTTTTGGCATCAAAAAACTGCGGATTTCGCCCCAAATCATAGTTAAGCTGCATCGCCGCTTCACTGACAGATTTTTTGGCAAGTTGCCCTAAAGCATATAAATATAAATATCGATTGCTGGCGGTTGCTGGCATACTTCCGAGTTGTGAGAAAAACGCATTGGGACTGCTACTGATGCTCATGAGCTGATTGTAGCTCATCTGCACGCCCAATCGGCTGGCAAGTTGCACGATATCACCGTTGTTGCCCGTGCGTAGCATACGGTACAGTCGCTGCTCACGGTCATCATTGCTAACCATGCGATTGCCATTGAGCTCTGTCGCCAACTGTTGGCAAAGCTGCGGCAGTTTTTTATCCGTGTTGAGCCAAACATTACCTTTTTCGGTATAAGCGCGCATGCTATCGCCACCGTGATTGAAGCCTAACGCAATAGCACAAGCTTCACTCGCATCAGGATTGGTCACATAGCTCGCCACTTGTCTAACTGCATCATAATCACCCATCCGCGCTTTGGTTTCTGCATAATCTGCCGCCAATTTTTCTGCCATCGCAGTTTGTGGATAACGGTTGGCAAAACTTACAATCGCTGATGCAGGCTGGGCGTCTAAGTCTTTATTGAGCTGCCAATACTCTGGATACATGTCTAGACTACCACCCGCCATCATTTGCTGATAGTTGCCCATTTGCGATAAGTTGCCGCGGCTAGCTTCACGTTCGGCTTGGTTAAAATAACTATCTGCGGTGCTAGGCGTCCCTACAGAATAGCTACTTGCACAAGCAGATTCTGCAAAAACAGCAATCACACCGCATGAAATCATCGAAAGCTTGAGATTTTTCATAATAATTGGTAAGACCTTTAACTAGGATAAATAAATAGGATAAATAGGCAAAAAATGACAAAAGTAATGTAAAAATGGTTAACCTTGCTGAAGCGATTATAACGATTGTCCACTAAAAAACATTTACCCAAATCTCAACTAATTGTATAAAAATGTTGCAGCATATTTTATATAACCAATAGTTTTTTATTTAAAAATTTAATTAACTATAAATTATAAATTATTTTGCTTATGATAAACCTATTATTAGCTAACTAAATGCGATAAGCCATGACCGATACCCAACACGCCCTAAATATTCAACAATACCAAGACAAATCCCACAATTACCTCAATAGCGCTGTTCATGCGCAAGGTGCTGAGTTCGATAAAATAAAACAGTTGATTGAGGCGCACAAGCTTAGGCATATATTGGATTTGGGCTGTGGCGGTGGGCACGTCAGTTATCAGGTGGCGCCTGTTGCCACATCAGTGATTGCTTATGATATTACCCCTACGATGACCGAAGTGGTCGCCCGCCAAGCCAAAACACGCGGCTTAACCAATATCACCACGCAAATCGGTACGGCAGAAAAATTACCCTTTGCCGACCACCAATTTGATGCCATTATCACGCGCTATTCTGCGCACCATTGGCAAAATGTACCACAAGCGCTGTTTGAAATGCATCGCGCTCTAGCTGACGGTGGCAAAGTGGTGATTGTCGATGTGTTGGGCAATAGCAACCCCGTGCTCAATAATTTTTTACAGACCATTGAAACCATCCGCGATCCCAGTCATGTTAAAGATTATAGTCTTGCCGAGTGGTTGTATTTTGCAGAAATCACTGGCTTTAGCGTGGCGACTGTCGAGATGCAAAAACTGGCGTTAAATTTTGACAGTTGGGTCGCCCGTATGCATACCCCTGATACCAGCATACAAGTGATTCGCGCCTTACAAAAAAATTGTGCCGCGCCTGTTAGACAATATTTTGAGATAGATGAGGCTGGCAATTTTAGCACCGATGTTATTTATTTAGTGCTGTCAAAATAATCACTACCGCATCTTGCCAAAAAAATCTGTTATAATTGAGGGTTTATTTTAAGCGAAACATTTAGGTGTAGTCATGACAGTTGCTACTTTTGACCCAAAAGCACAGATTTCCAAAACTCAAAATTTGGTAACGCCAACGCTAGCGGCGAGTGTTGAACCCACCATGCTACCAGCGGATACTCGTGTCAAACGCGTGTTTATCGAGACCCAAGGCTGTCAGATGAATGTGTATGACTCTGAAAAAATGGCAGATGTGCTAGGCGACTCCCATGGCATGGTGCTAACGGACAATCCTGAAGAAGCCGATGTGCTGCTCATGAATACCTGCTCGATTCGTGAAAAAGCGCAAGAAAAAGTATTTTCTGAACTCGGACGCTGGAAAAAGCTTAAAGAGAAAAACCCGAATTTGGTCATCGGTGTGGGTGGCTGCGTGGCGTCACAAGAAGGTGATAAAATCCAAAGCCGTGCCCCGCATGTCGATATGGTGTTTGGACCGCAAACCCTGCATCGCCTGCCAGAACTGTATGACCAATCCACCAAACAGCTGGATGTCAAACCCAAAAACCGTATCGGCGTCGTCGATGTGTCTTTCCCAAGTATCGAAAAATTTGACTTTTTACCCGAGTCCAAAGTGGAAGGGTTTAAGGCGTTTGTATCCATCATGGAAGGCTGCTCAAAATACTGCTCATTTTGCGTGGTGCCTTACACCCGAGGCGAAGAAATCTCGCGCCCACTCGATGATGTACTTGCCGAGATTGACAGCCTTGCTAGCCAAGGGGTACGTGAAGTAACGCTATTGGGGCAAAACGTCAATGGCTACCGCGGTGAAAAACACGATGGCACAATTTGCCGTTTTAGTGAGTTATTGCATTATGTGGCGCACGTTGACGGCATTGAGCGTATTCGCTATACCACCAGCCATCCACTGGAATTTAGCGATGATATCATTGAAGCGTATGCCAAAATACCAAAACTGGTATCCCACCTGCACCTACCCGTGCAAAGTGGCTCCAACGCTATCCTAGCTGCCATGAAGCGTAACCACACCATTGATATCTACATTGAGCAAATCCGCAAACTGCGCGCGGTGCGCCCTGATATGTATTTATCAAGCGATTTTATTATCGGGTTTCCCAATGAAACCGACCAAGATTTCCAAGATACGCTCAATCTTGCCAAAGATTTGGATTTTGACCATTCGTATAGCTTTATTTACTCCAAGCGCCCAGGTACGCCTGCGTCAGACTTGCCCGACAATATCGATATAGCAACCAAAAAAGCCCGTTTGGCTGAGTTTCAAAAGGTGATTGTCGATTCGACTTGGGCAAAAACCCAAGGCATGGTGGGTCAAACCGTGCGTGTGCTGGTGGAGCAACATGGCGACCGCAATCCTGAATTTTTGATGGGAACGGCAGATAATACGCGAACGGTATTGTTCAAAGGCGATGACACGTTGATTGGTAAACTGGTGATGGTAAAAGTCACGCGAGCCATGAGTCCGCATTTGGTGGAAGGTGAGTTGATGGAAGTGTTAGGTTAATATAATGGCATTTGACATGTGGTTTGATTGTGACAATGAGAAAATCAATTGTCAAATTTCGCATGAGGACGAACGTATTTTACGTTTAGCCGAAGGTAACACTAACTTTTCAACGCTTACTTGGCTATTGGATAACTTTTATAATGACCCAGTGATTTATCCGAATGTTGCTAAATCACTGGTCGTTGAATTAAATAATTTGGCAGACTATTTTGCGAAAAATAACCGTAAGCAATCTATCACTCACTGTCAGAAAATCGAAAACTTTATCCGTTTGTCAATTGAAAAAATGCAAGTTATTCATTGCATCAGTGACTAAAACACATAATTTAAACAGTAGATTGTGTGTGAATTTTCATCGCCATTACTTGGCGAATCATTTCACTGATATGTTTTTTAGTATCATCATCTTGGGTTACAAGCCAATCACTCACATCTTTATCCAGCAAATGCTGTTGTTCTCGCAACCGATTAAGATGGGAAATTTGTGTCGCTCTTTGAGCATTTGAGAAATCGTATTCAGTTTGCATATTGTTTTTCCTCGTTTTTGGTTGCTTTTCGTGCAGATATTAACCGAATCATATCATCATTATCCACATAACAATAGACAACAACTAATAAGCGATTTGCCATTCCTAATAATACAAATCTTGGTTCATCGTGGTCAAAATCTTCACGTACTAGCGCATTCGGGTCAAGTAATGCAATTTTTGCTTCATCAAAACTTACACCATGTTTGATTTTATTACTTTCAGCTTTATTTTGGTCAAAAGTTATTTGTATCAATTTAGCGACCTATATTCATTTTTTCATTAACACTAGAAAAATATATCACATCTCTTTTTCTTTAGTGACACGTAATACTTCTTCCAATGTAGTTTTGCCTGCCAACACTTTTTTGAGTCCATCGGCGCGAATGGATGGTGTTTTGCTACGGGCATAGCTTTCAAGCTCAAACTCCGCTGTTTGGCTATGAATCAATTGTCGCAGTTTGTCATCCACAGGCACCACTTCATAAATCGCAGTACGTCCCCGAAATCCCGATTGATTGCACTTTTCGCAGCCCACAGGTTTTGGCAGTTTAATCTCCCCGATTTCGCCTATTTCAGTAAAAATCTGCGTTTGATACGCATCGGCAAGCGTCCATGTATGACAATGCGGACACAAGGTGCGCACTAGTCGCTGTGCCACCACGCCAATGAGGCTCGATGACAACAAAAACGGCTCAACCCCCATATCTTGTAGCCGCGTCACAGCACCAATCGCGGTGTTGGTATGCAGGGTCGAGAGTACCAAGTGACCTGTGAGTGACGCTTGCACCGCAATTTCTGCGGTCTCCAAATCGCGAATCTCCCCCACCATGACCACGTCAGGGTCTTGACGTAGCATGGCTCGCAGGCTACGGGCAAAGGTCATATCGACTTTATTATTGACTTGGGTTTGCCCAATACCATCTAGCTGAAATTCAATCGGGTCTTCAGCGGTCAAAATATTACGGGTGTTATCGTTCAAATCTGTTAAAGCCGCGTACAGCGTCGTGGTTTTGCCCGAACCTGTCGGACCTGTGACCAGAATAATGCCATGCGGGCGATGGATTAAGCGTTTAAGCTCGGCATAGTCATTGTCTGACAAACCCAAATAGGTCATATTTAACCGACCCGCTTGTTTATCCAAAAGCCGCATCACCACACGCTCACCAAAATTTGATGGTAATGTTGATACCCGTACATCCACTTCACGCCCAGCCAGACGTAGTGAGATGCGTCCATCCTGCGGCACCCGTTTTTCAGCGATATCCAGTTTTGCCATCACTTTAATACGCGACACCAGTAGTGGTGACAGTTCCCGTTTTGGACTGACGATTTCTTTAAGCACCCCATCCACCCGAAAGCGCACCGATAGGCGTTTTTCAAAGGTTTCAATGTGAATATCTGAGGCGTTTAGGCGGATGGCTTCGGACAATAGCGCATTGATTAGGCGAATGATGGGCGCGTCATCTTCTTGGTCCATCAAGTCTTCCGTTTCGGGGACACTGTCAGCAAGACTCATCAAGTCGGGATGGTCTTCAAGCCCAGCGGCAATATGCTGAGATTCCCCTGTGTTACCTGCATAGACAGCGGCTAACTGCTTTTCAAAATCGTCACTTTGCGCCATGGCAAAATTCAATGGCAGTGGCACCCCTGCTTGACTGGCAAAACGGTTGGCTTCGTTGATGGCTTCCATAGGGGTATCCGCCGTCATCAATAACGTCGGCGGGGCAGTCAAATCTTGCGAGTATTGCAACAGCAGTTGATGACGTTTGGCAAAACTATAGGGCAAGGCAATCGGATTTAGCATAGGGATGATCGAATGAAATAAGCCAAGAAAAGATGCGTTCCATTGTAGCTTATCAACAGGACAAATCCTACCAAGGCGCACAAAAAGACCCTGAGACAAGCTATATTTTGTTATACTAAAGCATTTTTTACTGATTGATAACCATGACAATCAAAATTTAAAAAGGGATGATAATGACCCAAACCACTTCAACTCAAAATCCTGAAACCCAAAATCTTTCAATCCAAAATACGCTGACCGCCCCAAACGACCTGCTACACATTGGTTCGCGCACGTTTACCTCTCGTTTGCTCGTCGGTACTGGCAAATATACAGATTTGGCACAAACAGGCGAAGCCATCGCTGCCAGCGGCGCGCAAATCGTCACTGTCGCCATTCGGCGCGTGAATATCGGGCAGAAAAAAGATGAACCCAATCTACTTGATGTGATTTCTCCTGAAAAATACACCATTTTACCTAACACCGCTGGCTGTTTTGATGCTGATACTGCTGTGCGTACCTGTCAATTAGCGCGTGAATTGTTGGATGGGCACAACCTTGTCAAACTTGAAGTATTGGGCGATGAAAAAAACTTGTATCCCAATGTCATCGAAACCGTGAAAGCGGCTAAGACGCTAATTGATGATGGCTTTGATGTAATGGTGTATACCTCAGATGACCCGATTGTTGCCAAAGAATTAGAGAGCATGGGCTGTGTGGCGATTATGCCATTGGGCAGTTTGATTGGCTCAGGTTTAGGATTGCTCAATCGCCATACCTTAAGTCTCATCATCGAGCAAACCCAAGTGCCGGTCTTGGTGGATGCAGGCGTGGGTACGGCCAGTGATGCCGCCATTGCCTTGGAATTAGGCTGTGATGGCGTACTGATGAACACCGCGATTGCCCATGCGCAAAACCCTGTATTGATGGCCTCTGCCATGAAACATGCGGTGATGGCTGGACGCGAAGCCTTCTTGGCGGGTCGTATGCCAGCACGCTATATGGCACAAGCTAGCTCGCCACAGACTGGCTATTTTTTCCGCTAATTTATTATTTCACACTTAAGGACATCGCATGCGTCTGCTCACCGCCATTGACCAGTTATTTATCTTACTTGAAAATCGCAATCAGCCGATGCACATTGGTGGGCTGTTCTTGTTTGAGATTCCCGATGGCGCAAGCGATACCTTTGTCAGTGATTTGGTGCAGCAGATGGTTACGCAAAAGACGCCGCCGAGTTTTCCGTTTAACCAAGTGTTATATCATCTAGCATGGTGGAAAACCGATGAAAACTTTGAAGTCGACCATCATTTTCGCCATATCGCCCTGCCCAAACCGGCACGCATCCGTGAGCTATTGACTTATGTGTCCCAAGAGCACAGCAAATTACTCAACCGTGCCAAACCGATGTGGGAATGTCACATCATCGAGGGGATTGAAGGCAATCGTTTTGCGTTGTATTTTAAGATTCATCATTCTATGGTCGATGGGATAGCGGCGATTCGTTTGGTCAAAAAATCGCTATCAGAATCGCCAACCGAGCGTATTAGCTTGCCAATTTGGTCGCTAATGACCCGTCATCGTCACCAACTCGATGCTTTGATACCAGAAGATAAATCCCTTCTGCGTGTCGTCAAAGAGCAAGCGCTGGCTATCCCACCTGCCATCAAAGCCTTAGGTAAAAATGTGGTAGAGCGATTTCACAAAGACTACATTACCACCACCCAAGCGCCAGATAGCCCCCTCAACCAACCGGTATCAAGCTCACGGCGCATCTCTGCACAATCTTATGAGCTTATTCGGTTTCAAACCATCGCCAAACATTACGCTGTGACCGTCAATGATGTGATTTTGGCGATTTGTTCGGGCGCTTTACGCCGTTATTTGCTCGATATCAATGGCTTACCCAAAAAACCCTTGATTGCTTTTGTACCCTTATCCCTGCGCGATGACAACGATAGCGCAAGCCAACACGTTGGCAATCAAATTACCTTTATTTTAGCCAATCTTGCCACCCACCTTGCCGACCCTGTTGCCCGGTTAAAGACGATTAATGGCAGCACCAAAAATAGTAAAAAACGCTTTTCACGGATGAAGCAAGCCTCGTCGATTATTTATAGTGGGGTTGCTTATAGCCGTTCAGGATTGCAGGTACTTACCGGTCTGTTTCCCGATTATCGCGGTTTTAACTTGATTATCTCAAATGTACCAGGTTCTCATCAGCCATTGTATTGGCAAGGGGCAAAACTGCAGGCGCTGTATCCTGCCTCGATCGTGCTCAATGACCAAGCGATGAATATCACCTTGTGTACTTACGTGGATAAAATCGAGTTTTGTATCGTCACCTGTAGCCAAATATTGCCCCATAGCCAACGATTACTCACCTATATGGAAGAGGAACTCAAAGAATTTGAATCACTCATGAGCAATTAGGCTAATGCAAACTTTGACAATAAAAAACGGCAGTGACTGCCGTTTTTTAATGAAATAAACTTTATCTTATATTTAGTGATTTAAGATTTTTGACAAAAAATCTTTCGCACGCTCGCTACGCGCACCGGCAAAGAATTCTTCACGGCTACAGTTTTCAACGATATGACCTTGATCCATAAAGATGATACGGCTGGCGACTTGGCGCGCAAAGCCCATTTCGTGGGTCACACACATCATAGTCATGCCCTCATTAGCAAGCTCAATCATCACCTCAAGTACCTCTTGAATCATCTCAGGGTCAAGTGCGGAAGTTGGCTCATCAAACAGCATTGCAATCGGGTCCATACTAAGCGCACGCGCAATTGCCACCCGTTGCTGCTGACCGCCTGACAACTCAGCAGGGTATTTTTTGGCATGCGCTGACAAGCCCACGCGGTCAAGATAACCCAAGCCTTTTTTCTGCGCTTCAGACTGACTACGACCCAATACTTTGATTTGTGCCAAGGTCAAGTTTTCTAAGATGGATAAATGCGGAAACAGTTCGAAATGCTGAAATACCATCCCTACCCGGCTACGTAGTTTTGGCAAGTCGGTTTCTTTGGCGCCGACCGAAATGCCATCAATCAAGATTTCACCTTGTTGAAAGGCTTCAAGCCCATTGACGGTTTTGATTAAAGTTGATTTGCCGCTACCTGATGGACCACAGATGACGGTCACATCGCCTTTGTGCACATGCGCGGTACAGTCGGTCAATACTTGAAAGTCGCCATACCATTTACTGATTTTGTTGACATTAATCATGATATCGGGACTGGCGTGTCCACTGTTTGATACCAAACCGCCAAATTCGTTGAGCCAGGTGGTTTCATCAATTTTAGTAACTACTGACATGTTATTTTCCTTTATTCAATATTGATTAAGCCATGCGAAAGCGTTTGCGTAGGTGGTTGACAGCGGTCGATGCGGTTAGACTGACCACAAAATAAAACGCCCCTGCCAGCAAGATATAGGGGGTTAGTAACCCCATCAAGTCACCGCGCACGTATGAGGCTCGGAAGAAATCCACCAAGCCAATCGCGAACACCAACGTCGTATCTTGGAACAAAATAATCGACTGTTGTAGAAGTAGCGGAAACATCTTGCGAAACGCTTGTGGCAAAATAATAAAGCGCATGGTCTGACCATAAGTCATACCCAAGGCTTTAGCAGCATTGACCTGTCCTTTGCCAATTGACTGGATACCCGCACGTACAATCTCAGAAAAATACGCGGCTTCAAACACCATAAATGCCACCACGCACGAAGTAAACGCGGTATCCAACGTCAAATACGTGCCCGTCACCAAGTTATACACCATCGGTACAGCAAAATAAAACCAAAGCAATACCAACAGCAGCGGCACTGAGCGGAAAAAGTTGACATACAGCTTAGCGGGCACGGCTAAAATACGAATACCCGACAACCGCATCAAGGCTAGAATCGTACCCAGCGCCAAACCGCCAATGATAGCTAAAAACAACACTTTGAAGGTGATCCATAAGCCACCCATCAACCCTGGCATTGCGGCTTGTAATTCCATCATATTCATGCGCCACCCCCATCGATTTGACCTTTGATGCGTAATTTTTTCTCAAGCCAAGTCATAAAATAAATCAACACCAAATTAAACAATAAATAAATAATCGTGGTAAAGGTATACACTTCGATATTGTTTTGGGTATATTCACTGATAGTTTTGGTTTGGCTAATCAGCTCAGTAACCCCGACCAATGAAGCGACCGAGGCATTCTTAAAACAGTTGGTAAGCTCAGAGCTCATCGGTGGTAAAATCACCCGAAATGCCTGTGGCAAGACGATATGACGATACGTCTGGGGCAAGGTGAACCCGAGCGCATAGGCAGCATTGGTCTGCCCTTTTGGCAATGATTCAATACCCGTACGCACTTGCTCTACAATACGCGCTGCAGTAAATAACCCAAGACCAATACTTGCCGAAATCACCGCCGAGGTATTTGGGTCTAACTCTTGAAACCACCATTTTTGTAAGGCAGGTGTCAGCCAAGTAGGTGCCACATAAAACCAGAAGAATAACTGTATTAATAGCGGAATGTTACGAAAAAAACTCACATAAGCCGTACCAATCGCTCTGGCAGTTTTGTTTGGTAAAGTACGCATAATACCTAAAATCGTACCGATAATTAAGGCAATCAGCCAGCCACTCCCACCAATGACCAACAGCCATTTAAAGCCTGTCAATAGCCACTGCCAGTAGACTTCGTTGCCTACACCTGTTGGTTGCAGCAACACGCCCCAATTCCAACTATAATTCATTGCCACCCCCAAAATCCTGTCTAGCAAATTGATTTACCCAAAAACTAAAACTGACGTAACCACAATTGATAGGTGATGACGTCAGTTTTATGTTGGATAGTAACCTTCCTAACCTAGTTTGTTGTTATCCCATCAACTAAGGTTTTGTTGCACTTGCAATTGCATTGCTTGCAGATGCCACAGCGGTTGCCACATTACTCGCGCCCGTTGCTACTGCATTAACGGTAGCAGATGCGGCTGCATTAGCGACGTCTTTTGGTTGCGCGCCGTCATGTGGGTTTGCTAACAAGCTTTTTAAGTTATCAGACATTTGGAAGTTCATGTTGATGTTTTTTGGTGGAATCGGTGACATGAACCATTTTTTATAGATGTCGTTGATTTCACCTGATGAATAAGTCGCAACCAACGCATCATCGACTACTTTTTTGAATTCACTATCGTCTTTACGCATCATACAGCCGTAAATTTCATACGATTGTGGGGTACCAACAATGACCCATTTGTTTGGATCTTTGGCTTTGGCTTTTTCACCCGCGAGCAGTACGTCATCCATCATAAAGGCTGCCGCACGACCGCTTTCTAACATCAAGAAAGATTCGCCGTGGTCTTTGGCAGAAACGATGTTAATGCCCATTTTTTTGTCATCGTTGAGTTTTTTGATAAAACGCTCAGAGGTAGTACCTGCGGTAGTCACTAAGGTTTTGCCTTTTAAATCCGCAAAATCTTTAATACCTGAATCTTTAGCGGTTAATAAGCGAGTACCAATCTCAAAGAAACCGTTTGAGAAAGCCACTTGTTTTTGGCGCTCTTCATTGTTGGTGGTTGAACCACACTCTAAGTCAACTGTACCATTTTGTACCAATGGGATACGGGTCTGTGAGGTTACTAGGTTGTAACGCACTTTGAGGTCTGGCATATTCAATTGTTTCTTGACTGCATCAACAATTTTTAATTGGAGGTCATGGGCATAACCCACCGGTTGGTTTGGCGTACCTGCGATATAAGAAAATGGAATTGAGGAATCACGGTAACCCAGTACGATTTCCCCTGATTTTTTAATTTTATCGAGCGTTTTTTCACCAGTTGCCGCTGCCGCTGGTTGGCTACCTTCAGTACCTGCCGCTTTGTTGTCGCTGGCTTTGTTACAACCTGCAAGACCTAATGCCATAATAGCAACGGTTGCTAAGGCGATTGGCTTTTTAGAGATTAAAATCATCCTATGATCCTTGTCGTATGATACGTTCTTAGTTAATCTTTTCGCTGTTTGGCTGTCAATGCCAAATCGAGTAAAAAGACTCCCCCCATCTCTTTGTGTTTATCCTTCCTTGTCCTTCATCATCCCTCATTGCACTCATTAAAATCTGGCAAAACCTTGCACAATGACTGATAAAAAATAGTTTAGGATACTCAAAAGATTTAAAATGTGTGTTTATAGTAATTTACTTTTCTGTGTTGTGACAATAGATTTACAAAAAATATTTTTTTCGTCATCGACAATTTTTTTACCATTTTTTTGCTATTTTCTATTTTATCCCCATTTATAGCTCAATAAATTGATTAAAACTCACTTAAGATAGGTTATTTATGACAACAGCGACTCAAGCACTTCACGATTTTGATATGCGCCAACGTTTTTATTTTGAGCAAAGCCCTGTACGCGGTGACGTGGTACGAATCAACGACAGCCTACAGACGATATTGCAGCAAAAAGATTACCCAGTTGCCCTGCAAAAACTACTTGGGGAAATGTTGGTCGCGGCAAGCTTGCTGATCGGTACCTTAAAAATCGAAGGTCGTCTATCCATTCAATTGCAAAATTCAGGCGCAGCCACTGACCCTGAACAGGACAGCTTAACTTGGGCGATGGCAGAGTGCGACCACCAAGGTCACATTCGCGGTCTTGCAGAGTGGACAGGCGAATGGCAATCCGCACAAACGGCAAATGATGCCTTTGCCAAACTTGGTAAAGTCGGTGAAGGGGTGTTATTTATTAATATCCAACCTGATGCCACGTATGGCACACAAGCAGAAGGTTATCAAGGCATTGTTGAGCGTGTGGCAGATAACTTGGCGGATTGTTTGGCACATTACCAACAGCAATCCGTGCAGATTCCTACCTTAATCAACTTGGCTTGTGATGGTGAGCAAGCGGGCGGTATCGTGCTACAGTTGCTACCACGTACCACAGAAGAAGAGCATGAGACGGTGGATAATGACTTGTTCCCGCGCTTAAAAATCTTAACCAAAACGCTAAAAGCTGAAGAATTAACCACCTTACCAGCCGATGAGATTTTATATCGATTGTATCATGAAGAAGACGTGGTGACGGCTGAGCCTATGCCGTTGACCTTTGCTTGTACTTGCTCACAGCAGAAAAGTGAATCGGCAATTTTTCAGTTGGGCAAACCAGCTGCATTAGAAATCGCTAATGAGCATGGGGGCGCGGTGGCGTTAGATTGTGGTTTCTGCGGACATGTTTACCGTTTTGATCACAAAGATATTGAAATGATTTTTGCTTAATTTAATGGATTGCATAGCTACTTTTACATCATTTAAAATAGCGCAATATTGGTTACGCTTCTAGTTGATGTGATAGCCAAAACTAATACCAAAGTTACAAGTTAACTTTGGTATTTTTTTGCATATTTGATAAGTTATAAGCATCAAGTTTGCGATAACTTAAGTTAAACTTGATAAGTTTTAGATTAAAAATTAATTAGGAAAATAATATAATAGAAAATAAGGATATCGTTATGTCAGTGGCAAAAAATATTGAAATTAGTAGCAGCTCAACGGTAAGTTTTGAAGATGCGATCAAAAAAGGCATTACACAAGTCAACAAAACGGTTAA
>NZ_DALZSV010000049.1:2224-17600 GCF_032014955.1 Moraxella sp. CTOTU47724 | reverse complement strand
ATCAAAATTTCCTCATTATGTCCTTTTGTATATTAAATGTTCAACACAACCTAATCTACGCTTATTTTTTTATTCAATTTTTGTTGTCATGTGACGACGTTTTATCAACCCCTACGGGTCACCATCCTGTTGTTAACTTAGAGGTTAATCCATGCAATTTGCTCGTTTAAACGATATTGATGTTTCTGGCAAAACAGTTTTGATTCGCGAAGATTTAAATGTACCGTTAAAAGATGGCAAAATTGCCAATGATGCCCGCTTAAAAGCAAGCTTGCCTACTATTCAGTTGGCTTTAGATAAAGGCGCAGCGGTTATCGTGTGTTCGCATCTAGGTCGCCCAGACCCCTCAAACCCTGAAGCCAAATATTCATTGCAGCCAGTCGCAGATTATTTGGGCGATGCCCTTGGCAAACCTGTCAAATTAGTGACCGATTATGCCCAAAATAATGTGACAGTAGCCCCAGGTGAAGTTGTGCTACTGGAAAACGTACGTTTTAATGCGGGTGAAAAGAAAAACGATGCCGCTTTATCTGAACGCTATGCCGCTTTATGTGATGTATTTGTGATGGATGCTTTCGGTACTGCTCACCGTGCTGAAGCGTCAACGGAAGGCGTTATCGCCAAAGCAAAAATTGCTTGTGCAGGCCCATTATTGGCGGCAGAACTTGATGCATTAGCCAAAGCTTTAGACAATCCAGCCAAGCCCATGCTTGCGATTGTTGGTGGCTCGAAAGTTTCTACCAAATTGGATGTGCTTAAATCATTGGCAAAAATCTGTGACCAAATCATTGTAGGCGGTGGTATTGCCAATACATTCTTGGCAGCCAAAGGTGCCAATGTCGGTGCATCCCTATATGAAGCGGACATGGTGGAAACGGCCAAAAGTATTATGCAAGAAACCCATGTATTACTACCTGACGAAGTGGTCGTCGCCAAAAAATCACAGATTGATTTTGATGATTTTTTGGGCTCGCTAGAATCTGCCGATGCCGTAACCAAATTGGTCAATACCATTGCTGATGATGAAATGATTCTAGACATTAGTGCAAGCAGTGCGGCGAAACTTGCCGATGCGATTAAAAATGCCAAAACTATCTTATGGAATGGTCCTGTAGGCGTATTTGAAGTTGATAAATTTGGGGAAGGTACCAAAATCGTTAGTGAAGCAGTCGCAGCAAGTGCAGGCTTTAGCATTGCAGGCGGTGGTGATACGCTCGCTGCGATTGACAAATACAAGGTCGCCGATAAAGTAAGCTACACATCAACCGGGGGTGGGGCATTCTTAGAATTTGTGGAAGGCAAAACGCTACCTGCCGTGCACGCACTGAGCCAACGTGCCTAAATGCTAATAATCATTATCATTAATTCAGCGATTTAAATTTATCATCGCTGAATTAATGTAATGTTAAGTTAATATTTGTATGGTAAACATTGTAATTAATTGCACCAAAAATATATTGTCGATAAGATATTATGCAAGTATGTATACCCATATGTTTGGCGTTTAAGGAATGAATATGTTAAAACGTAATTTAGTATTGGCAACTTTATTAGCCACTTTATCAATCACGGCATGTAGTAAAAAAACGGAAGAAGCCGCAGCTAACGGTCAGCCTGAAGCTGCAGCGAGCGCAGCGGGTCAAGACATTAAAGACGCGACCGCCAGTGCCGCCAGTGCAACAGCAAATGCAGGTGACGCAGTTGCCAGTGCTGCTACCACGGGTGCCGCGGTTGCCCAAGGCGCAGCAATCAACGCGACTGAAGCTGTTGCCAATGGTGCCGCCCAAGCTACCGAAAACGTAGCCTCTGCTGTAGCGACTGGTGCAGCCAATGTAGCACAAGGTGCAGAAGCGGTTAAAAACGATGCAGCAAATAGCAATACTGATATTCAAACAACCGTGCCAGAAAAACAAAAATACTAAATTTAGCATTCAGCCTAAAAAAGCCCCAAAATCATTTTGGGGCTTTTTATTTTATTGAGTTAACTATTTTTTCATAATATCAATCATTTCAAAGTTATTTTTTTGAATTTAAATTGTAGTGCACTTCTGTTATACTCAAGCCTTGTCCAACATGGCAAAACCCAATTTTTCTAAAATTTTCAATTGATTATTAACTTTACTAAGAGAAAGTAATATGGCTTTGATTTCTTTGCGTCAGCTTTTAGACCATGCAGCAGAAAACAACTATGGTGTTCCTGCATTTAACGTCAATAACTTAGAGCAAATGCGTGCCATTATGATGGCAGCCGATGAAACCAACTCACCTGTGATTGTGCAAGCATCGGCAGGCGCACGCAAATACGCAGGTGCCCCATTTTTACGCCATCTTATTTTGTCTGCCATTGAAGAGTGGCCACATATTCCCGTGGTTATGCACCAAGACCATGGTACCAGTCCAGCGGTTTGCCAGCGTTCAATCCAATTGGGTTTTTCATCGGTGATGATGGATGGCTCATTAAAGAGTGATGGTAAAACCCCTGCAGACTATGATTATAATGTGGCAGTGACGCGTGAAGTGGTAAAACTCTCTCACGCTTGTGGCGTATCAGTAGAAGGTGAAATTGGCGTTTTAGGTAGTCTTGAAACGGGTATGGCTGGTGAAGAAGATGGCGTAGGGGCAGAAGGTAAACTTGACCACTCACAGCTATTAACCAGTGCGGATGAAGCTGAGCAATTTGTTAACGATACCCACGTCGACGCACTAGCGATTGCAGTCGGCACTAGCCACGGGGCGTATAAATTTACCCGACCACCTACCGATGATATCTTATCGATTGCACGTATCAAAGAAATTCATGCGCGTATTCCTAATACTCACCTTGTGATGCACGGCTCTTCAAGTGTGCCACAAGAATGGCTCAAAGTGATTAATGAAAATGGCGGCAATATCGGTGAGACTTATGGTGTGCCAGTTGAGCAAATTGTAGAAGCCATCAAACATGGTGTACGTAAAGTTAATATCGACACCGATTTACGTCTGGCATCAACGGGTGCGATTCGCAAATTCCTCGCTGAAAACCCAGCAGAATTTGACCCACGCAAATATTTTGCCAAGACTATCGATGCCATGAAAGCAGTTTGTATCGATCGCTATACTGCATTTGGTACGGCGGGTAATGCGGATAAAATTCGCCCAATTAGTCTAGAAAAAATGGTTAGTTTCTATAACTAAACACTAGAACTAAAGTTTTAGCAAATGACTAAAAAGCATGACATTCAAGTGGGTTGACTGAGGTTGCCCACTTTTTTATTGGATTAAATTATTTGTAGTGAGTCATCAATGATAGGATTAATTCAAGGGCAAGTGCATCATCTAATGGCACCTACGGTAGTGGTGATGACCACAGCGGGCGTTGGCTATGAAATTGAGATGCCGCTCAATGCATTTTGCCAAGTACAATTAAATCAGTCCGTCACCTTGTGGACGCATTTTTTGGTACGCGAGGATGCTCAGTTGTTATTTGGGTTTTTAAGCCATAGCGATCGGGAAGTGTTTAGGCTGTTGCTTAAAGTCAATGGGGTGGGGGCAAAGATGGCCTTGGCGATGATGTCAACCGTAACGGTGCAGGAGTTGCACCAGTTTGTGATGAACAATGATGAGCTGGCATTGACGCGTATCCCAGGGGTTGGCAAAAAAACCGCCCAGCGACTGATTGTTGAATTAAAAGACAAAATCAAACACTTAGGTGATACATCAGGTTTTGCCCCTTCATTGCCACTAGCGACCGATAGCGGTAATGAAGGCATTATTATTGCCGAAGTCGAAGCGGGGTTGATTGCATTAGGTTATCGCGATAAAGAAGCCCAAGCTGCGATAAAACTGGCAAAATCTGCCATTGATTCACCGTTAACCATCCAAAATCTGCTGAAAGCATCTCTTAAAAATTTGGCGATGAATTAAAATTGCATAAAAAAAAGAGGATCAAATGACCCTCTTTTTTTAACCATTAACTTTATTCTGTTTCGGTTTTTGCCGTCTCTGGCTGGGATAATAAGTTTTTTTCGAGATAATGAATGTTTTGCGCTTGTGTACAAAATGCCTTGTCTTGCAAAATCACATCGCGATGCAATGGCACATTGGTTTTGATGCCGGTGATAATCAGCTCGTCAAGGGCATGGCGAAGCTTCGCAATCGCTTGTTCACGAGTTTGACCATGACAGATTAATTTGCCAATCAATGAGTCGTAAAAGGTAGGGATGGCATAGTTGGGATAAAGGTGCGAGTCAAAACGTACACCGCTACCATTTGGCATAAAGAAGTGGGTCACCGTGCCGGGTGACGGCATGAAAGTCACAGGGTCTTCGGCATTGATACGGCACTCGATGGCATGACCGCGAATTTCGATTTCGTTTTGACGATACGATAACCCATAGCCAGATGCGATTTTGAGTTGTTCAACCACTACATCAATGCCGGTAATCATCTCAGTGACAGGGTGCTCAACCTGTACGCGGGTATTCATCTCAATAAAGAAAAATTGCTCATCTTCATATAAAAATTCAAACGTCCCTGCACCGCGATAGTTAATTTGCTCACAAGCACGGACGCAAGCTTGCAAAATGGGTTCTTTAATGTCATCAGGAATCTCTGGGGCAGGGGCTTCTTCAAGCACTTTTTGGTGACGACGTTGTAGCGAGCAATCACGATCAAATAAATGAATGGCATTGCCTTCGCCATCACCTAAAACTTGCACTTCGACATGGCGTGGGTTTTTTAAAAAGCGCTCCATATAGACGCTATCATCTCCAAACCACAATTCGGCTTCTTGTTTGGCGGCTTGCACTTGAGACAATAACTGCTCAAGGCGTTCAACCACGCGCATACCACGACCACCACCACCCGCTGCCGCTTTGATTAACAGAGGAAAACCAATGGCTTTAGCTTGTTCTTCAGCGTTAGCCAGAGTGACGCTACCCACTGAGCCAGGGACGGTAGGCACACCGGCTTTTTTCATGGCGTTGATAGCGGATATTTTGTTACCCATTAAGCGAATGTGCTCAGGCGCAGGACCTACAAAGGTTAGCCCTGCCTCTTCCACACGTTCGGCAAATTCAGCATTTTCAGATAAAAACCCATAACCTGGGTGAATAGCATCAGCGCCAGAGATTTCTGCGGCTGTTAAGATAGTATCGATATTGAGATAGCTTTGACTGGCATTGGGCTTGCCAATACAGATGGATTCGTCAACGAATCGAAGGTGCATCAAGTTGTCATCTGCAGTTGAGTAGACGCCCACCGTTTGAATGCCAAGCTGCTTACAAGCGCGAACAATGCGAAGTGCAATTTCACCACGATTGGCGATCAGTAATTTTTTTATCATTGCTATCCCTAATTTTTATCGATAATCAAACTTCAAAGACACAAAAAAGTTAAAAATTAAGACTCGTAACGGACAATCGGTTGACCAAATTGCACCACATCGCCGTTTTGTACCAAGATTTCTGCAATGATACCGCTTTGGGTTGCTTCAAGCGGGTTCATGATTTTCATGGCTTCAATAATGCCTAAACTATCGCCTGCTTGTATCTGTTGACCCACCTTGATAAATGGCGCATCATTAGGACTCGGTGCAACATAATACACCCCAACCATCGGTGATGTTTCTACCATGCCAGATTTTACAGGGGCAGCGTTAGCGGTTGTCGTGGTGGCTGTAGTTGCTGTGACGGGTTGAACATTCGCTTGGGGTAAATGGCGTGAAATAGAGACTTTTTTATCGCCATCTTGTACGGTTAATTCTGCTAACGTTCGCTCTTCCATTAAGTCAATAAGTTGTTTGATTTTACTTATATCCATATCCTAACTACCTTAAAATTATACGCTTTATAGACTACTAATTCATAGATTGCCGTATTGTAACAAGATTTTTCTAAAATAAATAGATATAGCAGGGTATATTTGTGTACGTTTGTACACTTAAAATTTGCTGCCATGTTGCTATTGATTTTAGGCTAAATTGTATTGCTACTGATATTTTTGAACCAGATAATTAAACGCTGCAGTATAGCCAAAAGCGCCCATACCACAGATGACGGCTTCAGCTTTGTCACTAAAATAAGAATGCTGTCGAAATGGCTCACGGGTGTGAATATTGGAAAGATGAACTTCTATAAAAGGTTTATTGACGGCGAGTAGGGCATCGCGAATTGCTACCGATGTGTGAGTAAAGGCAGCGGGATTGATGATAATCGCGTCAATCAGCTCGTGAGGATTTGTGGTCAATAAACCGTGATGATGGATTTTATCAATGAGGGCAGATTCTTGATTTGTTTGAAAACAGGTGAGTTTGACTTGATGCTTGCTGGCTAATTGTCTTATATCATCTTCAATATGTTGTAGGGTTTGAAATCCGTAGATTTCTGGTTCTCGCTTGCCAAGCAAATTGAGATTGGGACCGTTTAATACTAACACATGGGTTAGTTGGGTCTTTGCTATTGCTGTCGTTGTCATGATGCTTCCTTTATCGTGGGTGATTTAAAATTTCCTCAAGTTTTTGCAACCTTAACCTATCAATGGCTTCACCGATCTGTTTGCCCGTCAGCTCGCTTGCCACATCTTTGGCAGAAATTTGCGTTAATTGTGTTTTGATGGTGGCTAACAGCGCGGTTTGTTTGGCCAGTTGATAAAGATGAACGATTCGTAAGGCTTGCTCTAAAAGTGAGGTATCTTTAAGGCTATTAGTTAATCTTAACAGTTCAAATAATGGGTGTGCATTTAAGTGATCGAAATTTTTTAATTTATCAAAATGCTCAACAATAAATAACCCCAAGCGCTCAGCATTTTTTGGTACCTTTAAACCTTGGCAAAATTCTAAATACTCGCTGGTTCGGCTGTTATGTTGCTGATCAGACTTAAAGCAGGTTGCCACCAAAGCAAACTTCATGACGTTGTCCGCTTGTTGCGCTCCCGCCATTCGCAGGCTAGATAACATCAATTGCCATTGCTTAGGATTATCAATCGATGCTTGATGCAGTTTTGGCATAATGACATCGAGGACATTGAGCTGATAAAGCGTGTCAAAATAAATATCCGACCAAGCCTGCGTTAACGCTTTTGACGTCTCTGACCATACCCGCTCAGCGACAAGATGACTCAGTTCACCTGCGGCTTTCATTTGGCTGGTAAGTTTCGTGGTTGATTCATCAACCGTAAATCCAAGTGGCGCATAACGACTGGCAAAACGGGCAAGGCGCAATACGCGTACCGGATCTTCTGCAAAAGCGGCAGACACATGACGTAATTTTTTTTGGTTAATATCTGCTAAGCCACCATACGGGTCGATGATATCGCGCGCATCAAATTTGCCCCGTTTAAAACCACTGTCAAACAAGCCGTTGACTTCTATGGCCATGGCATTGATGGTGAGATCGCGCCTGACTAAATCCTCTTCTAAGGTGACAGCAGCGTCAGCGTGTACGTGAAAACCAAGATAGCCGTTACCGCTTTTACGTTCTGTGCGAGCCAGTGCATATTCGTCATGGGTCTTTGGATGTAAAAAAACCGGAAAATCGGCACCTACTTGCGAAAATCCCAGTTCCAGCATCTGCTCAGGCGTTGCGCCGACCACCACATAATCGTGTTCAGTGACCTCGCGTGCTAATACATAATCGCGTACCGCACCACCGACCAAATAAACTTGCATGATTACCCCGATGTTTTAACTAAATTAAACCCATAAAAAAACCAGTTTAGAGCACTAAACTGGTTTTATCAATCAACACAAAATTATTTTGCCAATTCTTGCGCTTGCGTTACCGCTACAGCAGTCATGTTGACGATACGACGTGCTGTCGCAGAAGATGTCAAGATATGCACAGGTCGTTGCGCTCCCAATAACAATGGACCGACAGTAACACTATTGGTCGCCGTTTTTAATAAGTTAAATGCGATGTTAGCCGCATCTAAGTCTGGCATGATGAGTAGGTTGGCTGAACCCGTAAGCTTACTAAATGGGAATGAGGCATGGCGGATACGGTCATCAAGCGCGGTATCACCATGCATTTCGCCATCAAACTCAAAATCAACATTCATATCAGTCAGTAAATCATAGACTTGACGCATTTTTTTGGCGCTTTCAAAGTCAGATGAACCAAAGTTTGAATGTGATAACAATGCCACACGCGGTTCAAGACCAAAGCGGCGGACTTCTTGCGCTGCTAATACTGTCATTTCTGCTAGTTGTTCAGCGCTTGGGTCTTCATGCACATAAGTGTCAGCGATGAACAAGTTACGACCTTGAATCAACAAGGCATTTAACGCATAAAAATCTTTAGCATCTGCTTGTTTTTTGATCACGTTTTGCACGTAGTTTAAGTGCAAGTGATATGAACCAAAAGTACCACAAATCATACCGTCAGCATCGCCCCGTTCAACCATTAGCGCGCCAATCAAAGAAGTTTTACGGCGAACATCACGACGCGCCAACTCAACTGTCACACCATTGCGTTTGTTCATCTCATAATAAAACTGCCAGTAGTCTTTGTAACGTGGGTCGCTTTCGATGTTGACTAGGTCATAATTTTCACCCGCCACCATGCGTAACCCCAACCGTTGGATTTGGTTGGCAATAATGGTGGGACGACCGACCAAGATAGGTTTTGCCAAGCCTTCATCTACCACCACTTGCACTGCCCGTAATACGTTTTCATCCTCACCTTCACAATAAACGATACGTTTTGGTTCTTGTTTGGCACGGGTGAAAATAGGTTTCATCAAGAAGGCAGAGTTATAAACGAACTCTGAGAGTTTATCGCGATAAGCACGCATGTTTTCTATGGGTAGCGTAGCAACGCCAGAATCCATCGCAGCTTTGGCAACCGCTGGTGCAATCTCCAAAATCAAATTTGGCTCTAACGGCCCCGGGATTAAGTATTCACGACCAAAACGTTTGGTTTCATCCACCGTTTTTTGACCTTTTTGTGGCGTGGCTTCCACATGTGCCATGGCAGCAATAGCTCGCACGCAGGCAATTTTCATTTCTTCGTTGACGGTTGTGGCACCCACGTCAAGCGCCCCACGGAAAATATACGGAAAACACAGTGCGTTGTTTACTTGGTTTGGATAGTCAGAGCGACCTGTGGCGATAATCGCATCGGGACGCACCGCTTTGGCATCTTCAGGTAGAATTTCTGGGTTTGGATTGGCTAGGGCAAAGATAATGGGATCTTGCGCCATGCGTTTTACCATATCTTGGGTCAGCATACCAGCGGCAGATAGACCTAAGAACATATCCGCGCCTTCAATCACATCCGATAAGGTTTTGGCTTCGGTATCGCGGGCATAACGCTGTTTTGACTCATCGAGGTTTGCTCGGTTGCTGGTGATGATGCCTTTTGAATCGCCTACAAAGATGTGTTCTTTTTTTGCGCCCAACGCACAAATCAAATCTAAACAAGAAATTGCTGCGGCACCTGCACCAGAGACCACAATTTTAATATCTTCGATTTTTTTGCCGGTAATTTGTAGCGCGTTTAATAACGCCGCAGACGCAATAATCGCGGTGCCATGTTGGTCATCATGGAACACAGGGATATTCATGCGTTTACGCAGTTCTTTTTCGATATAAAAACACTCAGGTGCTTTGATATCTTCAAGATTGATACCGCCGAAGGTAGGTTCTAAAGAGGCAATCGCTTCGATGAATTTATCCGGATCGTTTTGTGCCACTTCAATATCAAACACATCAATGCCGGCAAATTTTTTGAACAGCACGCCTTTACCTTCCATCACAGGTTTTGATGCCAAAGGACCGATATTACCCAGTCCTAGAACAGCGGTACCATTGGTCACCACGCCGACTAAGTTGCTACGAGCGGTATAAAGCGCGGCTTTTTTGGGGTCTTTTTCAATTTCTAGACAAGGTATGGCAACGCCAGGCGAATAGGCAAGTGCCAAATCCCGTTGGTTGGCAAGTGCCTTGATGGGGGTAACAGAAATTTTACCTGGGCGTGGATTGGCATGGTAATGCAAGGCGGCTTGTTCAAATAATTCTTTGTCTGATAAGCCATTGTTGGTCGGCGATAATTTATCCATAATATCCTTCGTTGCGACAGTCGTTTTCGAATCGTAGTGTTCGCTATTCTAGCACTATTGACAGATTGATGACTAGTTGAGTACCGGCAAAAAATAAAACTAGTTAGGTAAAAATCGCGCTACCGACCTTGGCTATCATCTCAAGATGAGCAGCTAACGCATATTTCAGGCGCATCTGCCAACGGTGGCTCGGTGTCACTTGGCTTGGCTAATGCACTAACTTGGTAAGGATTAGCCAGTAGCTGATACAGTCTATTTACCTCGCTCATGTCATTTTGTTCAGCCAATTCAATGGCTTGCTGTGCCATGCTGTTTCTTAGGACATACACGGGATTGTGGCTCATTACCAACGGCAAAGAATCCTGCTGTAATTTGGTATGGTAGGTAGCAATCCAATCCGCTAAGGTGGCATTGGCTTGACCGTTACCGCTGCTAATTGAAATTTTCAACTGATTAAGTAAATTAAATTCATGTAATAGGTTTAATTTATCATTAGGTTTGGCGTCAGCAACGATTGCTACTAGCGCTCGCAAGCTATTGGTAAAGTCGAGTTTGTTTTGCTGCATGATCTCCAAGTACTGCAAAGCAAAGTCACAGTTTTCTTCACTGATGGCTAAGCCAAATTTTTGGCAGAGACCTTGCTGATAATACTGATAAAAAATCTCACCAAAACTGTCTAAAATGTCGGTCAAATGCTCGCGCGACAAGGTTTCTGGCGGATGATTGGCGGTCAGTTTTTCGCCATTAAGGCGTAAAAATAAGGTAATCAGACGTGACAAATTCCAAAGTCCAATGGAAGGCTGGTTTTGATAAACATAACGCCCGTTGTAATCAGAATGGTTATTGATCCAAATCGGATTAAAGCGCTCCATAAAGCCATAAGGACCAAAATCGATGGTCGCACCTGTGATAGATAAATTGTCGGTATTCATCACCCCATGGGCAAAGCCAATCAGTTGCCAATCCGCCAGGGTTTTGGCAGTTTTATCAACGACCTGTCTCAAAAAATCTTGAATGGGCGTGTCACTGTCAAAACACGGGTTAAAATAGGTTTTGATGACATAACGGGTAAAATACAGCAATAAATCAGGCGCATAATTTGCCACCCATTCAAAATGCCCGAAGCGAATGTGACAATCTGCGGTACGTAGTAGCGCCGCGCCGCGTTCGCGTGTCTCACGGTTGACAGGGGTATCTGAAACCACAAAGCCCAGTGCGTTGCTAGACCGAATGCCCAAGCAATTAAGCGCATGACCCGCCAAATACTCTCGCACTACGCTTCGAATCACCGCACGACCATCCCCCATTCGCGAGTAAGGGGTTAATCCTGCCCCTTTCAGATGTAAATCGGTCAATTGTCCGTCTTTATCGATTACCTGAGCGAGTAATAGACCACGACCATCGCCTAATTGCCCTGCCCATTGCCCAAATTGGTGTCCAGCATACGCCATGGCTAACGGTTCAAAGCCGTCGGGAACGATGTCACCGCCCAAGATTTTGACCCAATGCTGCTTTAAAAACTCATCATCAGCCCAACCAATTTGGTTGGCGACTTGCGGGTTAAAATGCCCTGCTTGCGGGTTGGTGAGCGGTTTAGGGGGTTGTTTATGATACAGTCTTGGATCGAGCGTGGCATACGAGTTTTCAATTTTCATAATTTTTCCATTTTGATAGGCATTATTAATCTAGCGGTTAAATGCCCCGTGTTTAGGGCATTTTAAGTCATTAATTGCGTTATAATAGCGCGTTAACAGCCGGCTGAAAATTTGATTAAGCTTGCTGACGTTTTTTAAAATTTATATTGCTTACTATACCTTTATCCGACGATAGGGTCTGTGCAATAACTGTGCATGAATCATTACCGCTGTAAAACTCACTTTCTGCTGTCATCAAGTATTACTTGTTAGAAAATCCGCTTAAAAAAAGCAGTTAAAAAACTACCTAAAAAGCCACTTACGTAAAGGAAGGTCATGCCTGCGTTAGATCTGAACAATCCCAACAATGTCTATTTGGTTCAGTCGGGGTTTAATGTCCAAGATATCGAAAAATCGCCTACCTTGGTCAATTTGCTCAATCGATTTCAAGGTAACTTACTCATTGATGAGCAAGATACCACCGTTGGTGCCGGCGCAAAAGCCTACGGCAATACCATTCATATTGCTAAAAGTTACAAAAATTTTTTGAACATCGCCCATGAGCTAGGGCACGCAACCGGTCAATACCAACAAATTAATCGTGATAAAAACAATTTGTATCAATTTGATACGCCACAAGCCTATGGCATGGCACGCGCCAAAGCGGAGGGTGAGGCAACTTATTATGAGTTTTTGGTGGCAAAAGAATTGGGGTATCAACGGTTTGTCAAACCCTTGTGGCTCGATAACGCGGCAAAACCGCAAGATAAAGATGTGTTTACTGAAGTCGATGAAATCATGCGCCAAGCAATCAGTGAAAACGATAAAATAACCCAATTGGCAGTGCTCAATCAGAGCATGTTGCCCAGTGGGCAGCTTCACGCGCCACTTTATACGTATGATGAATACAATACCTTGGTGTTCTTGAATAACCGTTTTGCTATTTCGCGTATATCGCAAGATTATCAGCAAGCATTTGGCAAGCCACTGGATTGGAACAGTTATGAAGCCAAATCCCTTGCCAATAAAGCTAACCAGCATTTTGGCACCTTAGCTAATGACGTCATCATCAATCACCATATTGACGGTTCTATACTTGGACAGCAGGGCGTGGGGGATTTATTATGGGGTAGTCAGGGGGACGATGTGCTAGTGGGTAATAGCGGTCAAGATAGGCTGCTAGGCGGTGCTGATGATGATGTACTCATCGGCAATGCTGGTGATGATGTGCTAGTGGGTGGCACGGGCAATGATGTATATTATTTCACCAAAGGATTTGGTCATGATACCATCATCAATGTGGGCGGTGGCAAAGATACGCTTTATCTTGCGGATAGAGGCTATGACGAGCTCAGCTTGGTCACGCAAGAAAAGCAGGATTTAACGCTGGATTTTGCAACTAGTTTGCCCAATGAGAAAACCCGTAAAGCGACTGACGATCAACTTACCATCAAAGATTTTTATTTGGGCGGCGATAACGCAAGTTTAGCCATCGGTTTTGCAAAAAGCGGCAACGCCAACCCTGTGATGCTGATGCCAGTCAGTCAATTAACCAGTCAATTAACAAATTTTGGCTCAGTCGCGCAGCGTGATATAACTGATTATCAGCCAGTGCTAGAAAAATCTCTTTTACAACTGGACAAAGTCAATCTTACTGCTATAAACGACAAATAAGCGGTTTGTCACACAAACGCAAAAAGCTACTGCAAGGAAATGCGATGTTACCATTAGAAATTAAATATTTGCAAAACGCTCAATATGAATCCACCCATGCGGCGATGCTAGCGCGCGTGTTATCGCGTATCGAGCAAAAAAAATCTGCCAACAGCGAGCAGACGCAGCTTAGCGCTGATGAGTTATGGATTGTAGATCATGATAATGTGTTTACACTGGGTCAAGCGGGTAAACCTGAACATATTTTGCAAAGAGATAATACCCCCATCATCCACACCGATCGTGGCGGTCAAGTCACTTGGCATGGTCATGGGCAGTTGGTGGTATATTTTTTATTTGATTTAAATGCGTTGGGGTGGGGCGTGCGCGATTTGGTCAGCAAAGCTGAAAACATCATCATTGATGTCATCACGCCTTATTTGCCGCCAGATTTTTATACCAAAGCGCGTGCGGATGCGCCAGGGGTGTATGTATATAACCAAGACGATTTAGAACTTGGTAAAATTGCGTCACTGGGATTTAAGATAAAACACGGCTTTAGTTATCATGGTATCGCCATCAATGTACAAAATGATTTGACCCCGTTTCAAATGATCAACCCTTGTGGCTATGCCGGCATGACCATGTTGCGGCTAGCAGATTTTGCGGACGTGAATTATCAGGCATTTACCCAACAATTCATCAACCGTGTCAACCAAGAACGCCAATTTAGCCTAAGCAAATAAAATTTTATTAGAGGCTTAAATATAAGCGCCTTTAATATAAATGTATTCAATTCAACGATTGATTAGAGTAGGTAATGCCCTTAGCTTCATACACTTGGTAAGTCGCCTGCAGTAAATCATCAATATACGGATTGGATTGGTGTGCCAAGATATTCATAAAAATCGGGGTTGTCGCATCTTCGTGACGTAGACGATGATAATGAATTTGCTCGGTACGGACGGTTTTTAAACTATCAGGCACCAAGGTGATGCCTTCACCTGCCGCCACCAAGCCCAAAGCGATTTGGATATCGCGCACTTTGGTGGTCAAATGAGGTGACAATTGGTGGCGGGCAAACAAATACATGAGTTGATCAGTTTCGCCATTGAATAGCGGATTTTGCAGGATTGGCAAGGGCGTGCGATGATACAAAATAAGCGTATCTTCTAGCAACTCTTTAAATGCGATGCCGATATCATCCGGGCGTGATGCCAAGGGGTGCGCCATTGGCAGTGCCACCACAAAGCGTTCATGACGTAAAAATATCTGTTGCACAAAGTTGTCACTGTGCCGAAATCTTCCAAACCCTACATCGATGTCCCCCGACTTTAGCGCTGACATTTGCTGCTCCGAATTGATTTCGACCAGCTTGATATCCAAATTGGGATGTCGCTGTTTGACTGTAGAAATAATCTCAGGCAACAGACCATATAGCACTGAGGCGACAAATCCAATGGTGAGATGATTGGTTCGATGCGGCTGGGCAAAGCGCTGAGTCAACTCACGGGCTTGCTCAAGTTGTAACAATATTGGCTCAATCTGTGCCAAAAAAAAATGCCCTGCTGCAGTTAAGGTCATTGGGCGGTGATAGCGATCCAGCAGTTCGACACCCAGCTCGCTTTCAAGTTGCTGGACATGTCGGCTTAATGATGGCTGTGATATAGCCAAGGTTTTGGCAGCTTGGCTAAAACTGCCGGCTTTTGCCACTACCACAAAATAGGTAAGTTGGGAAATATCCATATCAATACTCAATGATAATTACAGCGTTGTGTTATCGGGGTTAAAAGCTATTTATTGATTCAATAAATTATTTATGCAACAAATTTGCGATCAAGCCAAACCATTAAATCAAAGTCACTAAATCAATGTTACAAAAAATGTCAAATTTATGTCGCCATTTCAAGATATTCTAACCAATATATTATAAAATTTGTTCGATTACTTATGCTAAAAACATTATGCTGAAAAAACAGCTTAAACCTCTAGATTAAGTTGCTCATTATGGCCATCCGTCTACCCAAGCCAAAAAAAGCCCAGTCCTTACCCCC
>NZ_DALZSV010000049.1:0-2124 GCF_032014955.1 Moraxella sp. CTOTU47724 | reverse complement strand
TGATGAAATAATTGCAACTGAAGCTGGTACGTCTTTTGTCACGTTAACCGAGATACATGAAGGCTTTAATAATCGTCGGTTTTTTGATTGGCACGGTCGGGTTAGCCGTGTTCAGTTTTTAGCGTATTCTACCTTCAATGCGTTGATAGCACTAATGCTGGTCGCTTTGCTCTTTGTGATGATTGGTGGCTTTCAAGGCATGGTAAATGCCAGTAGTGAGCAGTTGCCGATGAGTTTGCTCGGCGCAAGTAGTGTGGGTGTGGCGGTTTTGTTTTATCTACAGCTTGCCGTTAGCAAACGCCGCTTTAATGACCTTAACAAAACAGGGTGGCTTGCGCTATTGATGCTAGTGCCTGGGGTAAATATCTTAGTTTACCTTTACTTGCTAGCAGTCGAGGGGACTGCAGACGCCAATTATTATGGCTTACCTGCTAGACCTGCTACCCAGTTAAAAACGGTACTGATGGTATTGATTCCGCTGTTAGTTATGTCACTTATCGGTTTGCTAACCCAAGTTGTCGTGCCCAGCTATCAGAGTTATCAAGCGATAAGAAACAGTAGAGACGCTCAAAACAATGTCATTCTAACGGCAACAAACCCTAGCCAATCGGCACAGACATTGCCTGCAACTGCTTCCGCTGTTGCTGCCTCGACCACTCAACCAGAGAATTTAAGAACAGAAGCGGTGGTAATTACCGGTGAGCAATTAGGAAACGGCGTGGCTTCCAGCCCACAACCCACCGCGTCCGCGAATGTCAATCCCGCTACAACTACCAATCAAGTGTCAGACACGCTTGCCAACACGCCAAGTATGACTAATCAGATGCCTGAGGCGCCAACTGACGCCGCTAATCCCGATACCCTAAATCCTAATAGCTCAAATTCCAATTCCCCAAATTCCAATAACCTAAATCAAGGTTCAAATGAGCGCGCGCAGACGGGCAGTAATCCAACAACGAATGCCCCTAATAGTCAAGGAGTGGTTTCTTATGAAGACTTTGTCAAAGCCTCTGAACAACAAATATTTATCGATAGAAGATAATTTGTTTAAAGCTAAGGTTAAATGAATACTTTAATCCTGACCAAAAGTGTAAATTAATTGTCAGTGAGTTTAACTATCTGCGGTTTACAAACGGTTTCAAATCTGCACATTTGCTAATACAAGTTAGCTAAGTATAACAAAACCACAATCAAACCTATGATTAAATAACGCCGCGATATCCCTATAATGTTATCTATCAAGAAGGGGTATTTAACATGAAAATTAACAAAACACATGACAGTATAAGGAGTGGCTTAGCATCTCAAAGTTTGGCGTCTCAGTTAGTTTTTGCTAACGTGGCTGAGCATGATTATCGCCAAGCGACCGTCAAATCGGTATTACCGCATTCGCTTAATTCTCAAACTTATTTAGCAGATTACTCATCTAATTTTTTTACCATAAAAGGTGAGGACAATCAATTAACCAGAGACTTACGATTTAAAGATATTTTTAACAAGTCTGCAAAGTTACCAAGAAAACCCGCCATAGAGGATTTGGCGGATGATTTGACTACCGATAACAAAATCGATAATGAATCTTGGCGATATCATCGTAAATGGCTTAGTGTCGTCTTTATTATTTGGTTTTTTTTAGCGGTCGGTCTATTGCTAAATGCTGCCTATTATTAACTACAACTATTAGCAACAACAGTTTTTTAGATGAATCATTGCATTTCACCATGTGATGATTTTTTTTGGCTCAAATGCATGAAAAAAGTTTTATAATGAAACAATTGTGATAAACCAACCAGTTAAAAGGAAATCGCTTGCTAGTCACTCAAATGGATGCTAATACGCCAACTATCGATTTAACACTCGATAATCAAACCGTAATCAAAACTAAAAACAAAACCATCATAGACTTGCTTGAACTTATCACCGATACCATGCCGCATTGGAAAGTGCATCGGTGTCAAGTGACTGAGGGGGTTATTTCACAGCACCTGCCTATGAAATTTATTTACCATTATGAGTATTTGTCCGACCTGCTCAAACTGCAGCATCCGTTAAATGGTCAATTGCTAGCAAGCTTTGATCGATTGCTGACGCGAGAGCAATTTGCGCAAATGCTTGGCATTCATC
>NZ_DALZSV010000048.1:0-17778 GCF_032014955.1 Moraxella sp. CTOTU47724 | reverse complement strand
GTTAATCCTTCGGCAATGTTCATGATATCTTCATCACTTAAAAATGAGGTTTCGATATCGATTTGGGTAAATTCTGGCTGGCGGTCAGCACGTAAGTCTTCATCACGAAAACATTTAGCAATTTGATAATAACGGTCAAAACCTGCCACCATCAATAACTGTTTAAATAGCTGAGGTGACTGTGGCAATGCGTAAAACTCACCGTTTGACACGCGGCTAGGCACCAAATAATCACGCGCGCCTTCTGGGGTGGCACGGGTCAAGATGGGGGTTTCTACATCCAAGAAACCTTGGTCATCTAGGTAACGGCGAATGGTCGAAGTAGCTTTGGCACGAAACTTCATACGCTCTTGCATCTCTGGACGGCGCATGTCTAAAAAGCGATATTTTAGGCGCAGTTCTTCAGAAACGTTGGTAAACTCATCATTGAGGGGAAATGGCGGTGTCTCAGAGGTGGCGATTGTTTCGATGTCTTTGGCCAATAACTCCACTTGACCGCTGGTCATGTTTTTGTTTTCAGTACCGGCATAACGCTGATGCACACGGCCGGTGATTTTGAGCACATATTCAGAACGCGCGCTATCTGCTGTAGCAAATGCTTCTGGGGTATCTGGGTCGATGACCACTTGCAGTAGGCCTTCACGGTCACGCATATCCAAGAAAATAACCCCACCGTGGTCACGGCGACGATGCACCCAACCGCAAATAGTGATGGTTTGGTCGTTTAAGTTTTCGGTGACAAGCCCGCAATAGTGTGTACGCATCATAATGAAGCAATCCCAATATTTTTCGTAATGTACGAAGTAGCAAAAATTTTTATAAACGAATATTATGCCTTGTTTACTCAAATTTCACAATATGAAACACGGTTTATCATGCATCTCTACTAGCCATGCCTGTCACAGACATTTCGCGAATATTGTGTGGATAAGCGATTGAAAACAGCAAAATAAACGCTATATAAAACCCATTGTGTCAATTTTTTCCTTAATTAGAGCCCTTAATTAGAGAGTTATTATGCTATTTCAAAACGCCAAACATCCGCTTGAAATGAAAGTCACCCATTTAAATAAAGTCAAAGCCCAGCGCAAACAACAATTACAATTGCAAATGGTGGATGATAAAGGGTTAACATCACTCATCAGCCGCGCATTGACAGACTTGACGAAAAAAGACAATACCAAAAAAACCCCCTCAAAATTTGGTATGTTTAAAAATAAAACCGCCAACAAAAATTGTTTTGTGCTGGATTTTCATGGCGATATCAAAGCCACTGAAGTACAGCAACTGCGTGAAGAAATCAGCACGCTATTGACGGTCGCGCAAGCTGAAGATGAAGTCATTGTGCGCCTTGAATCCTCAGGTGGCATGGTACACGCGTATGGCCTCGCTGCCGCCCAGTTGGCACGTATCAAAGAAGCAGGGCTACACTTAACGGTCTGTATTGATAAAGTCGCCGCCAGTGGTGGCTATATGATGGCGTGTGTGGCTGATAAAATTTTGGCGGCGCCATTTGCGGTGGTGGGCTCGATTGGTGTGGTGGCACAAGTGCCTAATTTTCATGATTTATTAGAAAAACATGACATCGATGTCGAAGTATTTACCGCAGGTAAATACAAACGCACGGTAACCGTGTTTGGTGAAAATACCGAAGAAGACAAACAAAAATTCCAGCAAGAACTGGAAGAAACGCACAAACTATTTAAAGACTTTGTGCGTAAATACCGTCCAAATTTGGATGTTGAACAAGTGGCAACCGGTGAGCATTGGTACGGTGAAGATGCGATAACACGCAATTTGGTCGATGCCCTGCAAACATCGGACAGTTATATCTTAGAAAAAATGACAGATAGCGAATTGTATGCCATTCAATCTCGCCAAAAACCGACCATCGCGCAAAAGCTAGGCATCTCGCAAGCGGCACAAGCGGTGGTAGCGACAGCGATTGATAAACTACCAGATGCCTTGGCAAAGTTAGAAAGCGCTAAAATGCCGATGGTCAAAAAATAACCGTAAGATAAAATGATAAAAACCTGTGGTGATAAAACCTGTGACAAAAACCCGTGACGAAAACCTATGAGGCTTGGCAGGTTTTTAACTTTTTAATGGCGACACATTTGGGCGTATAACTATGAAACTATTTATGTTAAAAATCGGGGCGCGTCCCCAAGGACGACTCATTGAACAGCATGATGTGATGTTTGTGATTGCAAATAGCCTAAGTGAAACAATTGAGAGTGTCAATCAGCACTGGCCGGCAGTCAAAAACAACTGGCACTTAGACGCATGGCGAGAAGTAAAGCGGGTAGGTGATTATCAAATTTTGTTGTCGAAAGATAGCTTGTCAAAAGATGGATTGTCAAAAGATAACGCGCTGGCAGATAATATATTGACAGATGAAAGGGTAGATAACAAATTAGATAGTCAGGGCAAACAACTTTATTTTGTCAATTTAGGCGGTTATCTACCGGGTCAATTTGAAGAATTTCATTATAAAACACTTGTGATAGCCGAGACGCTAGGTAAAGCAACGGCGCAAGTTAAAAAAACGGCATTTTATCAAGATTATACATTTGATAATGTCGATACCGCCAAAAGCGGCGTGGCAACCAGTCATGTAGATGATAAGCATCAACTAGACTTGGATGATATTCACTGTGTGGCTGATTTACTGCCAAATGATGTGGCATTAACCATTCAGCCATTAACCGAGCCTGAAAAAAATCAGCTACCTGACGATGCGCTGCATATTGGTTATTTAAGTCTCAAGCAAATCAAAACCATGATTGACTAACCGGTGAAGCGTCTGATAGCGTATTTTGGCGCTGTCAATCATTGCCTTTCCTCGGCTTTGCCTTTATAGTAGGCTCATTTTTAGCTCGCTTTTTTTAACCCCTTCTTTTTATCTACAAAAGCTTTGTATAACCAATGAAACAAGCCACCGCCCTTGATATCCTTAAAACTGGTAAAAATGTGTTTTTAACAGGCTCAGCAGGGGCGGGCAAAACCTATACCATCAATCAGTATTTGCATTATCTGCGTGCAAGGGATGTGGCGGTCGCGGTAACGGCAAGCACAGGCATTGCTGCCACCCACATGAACGGCATGACCATTCACAGCTGGGCGGGCATCGGCATCAGTAATGAGCTAACCGCCAAAGACATCGCCCGAATCAAAAAACGCACGGTGGTTGCGGAGCGCATTGAGCGCACCAAAGTATTGGTGATTGATGAAATCTCGATGCTGCATCGACAGCAATTTGAGCTGATTAACCAAGTGCTACAAGCCATCAAAGAAAACACACTGCCGTTTGGTGGGATACAGCTATTGGTTGCCGGGGATTTTTTTCAGTTGCCACCGATTGGTGAGCCCCATGAGAGCAACCGTGATAAATTTGCCTTTATGGCGCAAGCTTGGCTGGATGCAGATTTTCAAATTTGCTATTTATCCGAGCAGCACCGTCAGAAAACTGACAAAACAGCGGTGGCAGGCAACACGTATTATGGCTTGGATTTGAATGCGATTTTAAATCAGATTCGTAGCCAGCAGTTTACCCCCCATATCATGCCTGCTTTGACTGCTACGGCTGAGCATGTGCTAGCCGACAACCGTACCCGACTGTTTACCCACAATGTCAACGTGCAAGCCATCAATGAGCAGGAACTTGGCAAACTTACCACAGCGGCGCATACTTTTCGCGCTTGGGGAGAAGGCGATGAAAAGCTGGTCGAGACGCTAAAAAAATCCGTACGCAATACCCCCGAACTCGTGCTCAAACTTGGCGCAAAAGTGATGTTTATCAAAAACAACACCGAGCTCAATGTGTCAAATGGCACCATAGGCAAGGTAGTTGATTTTGTTGCCACTACCCTTAAACAACCAAATAAACAAACAGACGATAGCGCATCAAAAAACAGCCCATCAAACAATTACCCATCTGAGCCGCTCGATGAACAAGCGCTGGCAGCAGATTCAACTGCCCTGCTCGATGCCATTGAACAAGAACAACAAGCCGATATGGCAGACTTGCTCGATGAAGTCAATGGGGGTCAATCACAACAAACTCACCCCAGGGATGAGGAGAGGGATGAGGATGATATAGCCGCTACAGACACGGCTGATGACAAACTGTCGGAGTTACTTTACCCCTTGGTTGAGCTCAATGACGGCCGCAAAGTCATTGCTGAATATGATTCATGGCGTATTGATGATGAAGACGGCGAAATACTGGCTGCCTATTACCACATCCCCTTGACGCTGGCGTGGGCGATTACCATTCACAAAAGCCAAGGCATGACGCTAGATGCGGCAGAAGTAGATTTGTCCAAAACCTTTGAAAAAGGGCAGGGCTATGTGGCTTTATCACGGTTAAAGCAGCTATCTGGGCTACAATTACTGGGCGTCAATGAATTAAGCTTACAGCTTGATCCCTTAGCGCGTGGGGCTGATCAGAGATTTCAGGCGATCAGTGCAGAGCAAGAAGGTGAATTTTTGACGCGCAGTAAAAAACAGCTCAATGACCTTCATCGTGAATTTATCATTCAATGCCGGGGTACGCTGGATAAAGAAAAAATCGCTGCGTATGAAAATCGCGCCAAACAACAGCAAAAACTGATTGAAAAACGTCGCCATGCTGTACAGCAGCTGCAATCTTTGGCGGATGATGCGGCAGGCGTTATCACCCCCACGGTGCTGGAAACTAAAGCCTTGTTGGATGAAAGTTTGACCATTGCAGAAATTGCGCAAGCCCGTAATCTAGCCCAATCAACCGTGATGGGACATATCGAGAAAATTGCTGAGCATTTTCCCCGCGCCAACATCGCGCATCTACAACCTCATGACGAATGGTTACAGCCGATTAATAAGGCGTATCAAAAAATAGCCAAACGTGATGACAAACGCGATAAAGATAACGATGGCAAAATCAAAATTCGCGCGATTGTCGAAGAATTAAGAAACGCCTATTCTTATAATGATGTGAAACTTGCCTTGTTGTTTTTAAAACCGCATGGCAATTGAGCACTTGTCTAGTAAGGAATATCCCTGATTGAATGCTTCTACCATCAAACCTTTTAACATTGCTATTAATGGCTTTGGTCGTATTGGGCGCAACGTGCTACGTGCTTATATCGAACGGTTTTGTCAAAATCCTTTACAATTACAGCCGTTAAATATCGTCGCCATCAATGATATTGCTGAGCCAGCAACCCTGCTACATTTACTCAAATATGACAGTACCCATGGCCGATTATCGGCGGTCAGTAATATCCATATTGAATTAAAAACAGTAGATTTGGGGGAAAAACAACAGCATTTCTTACTATTAAGCCAAGGGGAGTTTCGGCAAAAAATTGCATTGATACAGCAACCCCTTGCCACCAAATTACCTTGGGAAAAACTGGGCATCGACATGGTGCTTGAGAGCACGGGTCATTTTCGCAGCTATGAACAGGCGTCGCAGCATATTATCGCGGGCGCCAAGCAGGTGATGATTGGGGCTGCTCCGTTTGATTATGTAGATGCCAGTATCGTAGTGGGCGTCAATGACCATGAGCTTAGCCGTGATAAAAAGATTTTATCCAGTGTGTCGTGTACCACCCAAGCGCTCGTGCCTTTACTGTATGTATTGCACCGTGCCTATGGCATCGAATCAGCGATGATGACCGAAATCCATGCGGTGACTGCTGACCAAACCGTGCTTGACCAAGTGCATCGTGATTTGCGCCGTGCACGGGCTTCTGGGCATAACATTATCCCAACCACATCAAGTAGTATCGCTGCAGTCAATCGGGTGATGCCGCATATGGCAGGCAAGGTGAATGGGTATTCCATTCGCGTACCGACCATGGATGTCGCGGCAATTGATGTGACATTTACCTTTGACAAAGCCACGGATGTCACCGCTATCAATCAGCTGTTAAAACATGCCAGTGAACAAGATTTATTGGGTATCATGGATTACAGCGATGAGCCATTGGTGTCCAGTGACTTTATCCATGATGCGCATTCATTGGTGATTGATAGCTTACAGACCATGAGTGTGGGGCGGCAATTTAAAGTGTTTGCTTGGTATGATAATGAATGGGGCTATGCCAATCGGATGCTCGATATTTGCCAAACCTTAGCGAAACTCTAAACCTAAGCTATAAACACTAACGAAGCTATAAAAAGAAAAAAATTATCAATTAAAACAGGCGAAACCTAGTCGGTTTCGCCTTTGTTATGCCTAACAAAAATTAATGTCTAAAATGACGCATACCGGTGAACACCATCGCAATGCCATGTTCATCGGCTGCGGCGATGGTTTCGTCATCGCGCATGGAGCCACCGGGCTGGATAATCGCCTTAATCCCCACCGCTGCGGCATTGTCAATACCATCACGGAATGGGAAGAAGGCATCTGATGCCATCACCGCACCCACAGGTGATAGACCAGCGTGCTCAGCTTTAATCGCGGCAATACGGGCTGAGTTCACTCGGCTCATTTGCCCTGCGCCTACCCCAATGGTACGCCCATCTTTGGCATACACAATGGCGTTGGATTTCACATATTTAGCGACTTGCCAAGTAAATAGCAAATCATCGAATTGTTGCTGAGTCGGCTGTACTTTTGTCACCACTTTTAAATCATTTAAAGTAACTAAGCCCAAATCTTGCGCTTGCACCAATAAACCACCGGTGACGCGTTTAAAGTCAAACTGGGCTTGGCGCTCACTTGGGTTTGGTAATTCACCGCAGACTAACACGCGCACATTTTTCTTGGCAGCCGTGACATCGAGTACACCATCGGCAACGCTTGGGGCGATAATGACTTCAACAAATTGCTGATCCACAATCGCTTTTGCTGTTTTGATATCCAGCTCACGGTTAAAGGCAATGATACCGCCAAACGCAGATTCTGGGTCAGTGGCAAAGGCTTTTTGATAAGCATGGGTTAAATCGGCATCCACGGCCACACCACAAGGATTGGCGTGTTTAACAATGACACACGCAGGCATATCAAACGATTTCACGCATTCTAACGCCGCATCGGTATCTGCGATGTTATTGTAAGATAGTTCTTTACCTTGTAATTGCTTGGCGGTGGCAATACTGGCTTCTTTTTGACCATTTACCTGTGCTTTTTCGACATAAAAAGCGGCTTGTTGATGCGGGTTTTCACCATAGCGTAAGTCTTGCGCTTTGTCCATTTGCACGTTAAAGGTACGCGGGAATTGGTCAGCCGATTCAAAGCTTTGCAGGCGATTGCCTAAAAAATTGGCAATCATACCGTCATAATGTGCGGTATGCTCAAATGCTTTTACCGCTAAATCAAATCGGGTGGTATCACTGATGCGACCGTTTGCTGTTAGTTCACCCAAGATTGCTGCATAATCGTTGGGGCTTGTCACAATGCTGACATGGTCATGGTTTTTTGCCGCGGCACGCACCATGGTAGGCCCACCAATATCAATGTTTTCGATGGCGTCTTCTTTGGTGACATTTGGGTTGGCAACGGTTTGGGCGAATGGATATAAATTGACAACGACCATGTCAATGCGGTCGATGCCATGCTCTTGCATAATGGCATCATCAGTGCCGCGGCGACCTAAAATACCGCCATGAATTTTTGGATGCAGGGTTTTTACCCGACCATCCATCATCTCTGCAAAACCTGTGTATTCTGCGACTTCAGTCACTGCTAAGTCATGTTGTTTGAGTAGTTTGTAGGTGCCGCCTGTTGATAGTAGACGAAAACCGTGGGTGATTAGACCTTTGGCGAAATCCACAATACCCGATTTATCAGAAACAGAGAGCAATGCATAAGATTGATTCATAATTGACTCGACTCGTTGACAAAAAAACACTGGGTGCAGAAAAAACAAAAAGTCAGTTATGACGAACTGACTGATTGACTTTAATACCCCAACTCTATAAATTCCAAAATATAGGGATATCTTATCATAAAAAAGCGGGTATTTTTATAAATTATAATAATTGGTGGGTTTTGAGTTTTTTCCGCAATGTACCGCGATTAAGTCCCAAAATCTCGGCGGTTTTGGTTTGATTGCCGCGGGTGTGTTCGAGGACGACACTGATCAGCGGTTTTTCAAATTGTGACAACATAAGCTCATAAAGTTGGGTCGGTTGTTGTTCTTTTAAATTATCGAAGTACTCTCGCACTACAAGCTCAATGTGATGAGCTAGGCTTGCGCTGGGAGAAGTTTGCGATGGGGTATGGGTAGTGTAGGGATTAGATGGGTTATCTGACATATTGGAATACTTGGCGCGATTTTGTAAAGCAACAGAATTGGGCATAACAGATTCTCAAACTAAATTTGATTACAAATTTATTGAATAATTCGTTAGTTAACAGATTAAATAAAACTTAAATATCAAGACGAATAATAAAGTTATTAGTACTTATACTAAAACAATTATGAAACTGATAGCAAGCTTAAGTTGTTTACAATATGTAAAATTCTGCGATAAATACTAGATACTGGAGGCTTGGTGTATCACTATTGGAATGAAGCTAAAAAGAAGCTCAATTGAATGAAGCCAAAAAAATTTAATAAATCAGCTCAATATTAGCGGCTTGAACTTTGGTTTTTGGAAAGTCAATACGCAATTTGACGGGTTTTATTTGATGCGGCATCAAATAGTTGTTACCCGCTTCTAGATAGTCTGTAGGGGTAAGTAGCGTCTGCGCGAGTATGGTGTTGCCACTGCGTAGTGAAACCTTAACACTTGGGTAGACAATATTATTATCCGTGGTATTGGTCAGAGTAAATACCACGTCAGTCTGTCCCGCTTGTTTTGATGAAGGGGCAAGCGCTAGCATCTGCACATCAATAAGACCCGTATCAGCGATAGGCAATTGACAGGCAGGGATTTTATGGCAAATTTTTGAGAGCACGGCCGCGTTTGTTTTTGAAGTGATTAAGGTGTTAATGTTAAAAATAATATATTGCGCAGCTAACAAAAAGATTAATAGTAAACTGCCTAATCCCCAAACGATGCTCATATTAAAAATTTTTGCATTCGCCAATTGCTGCGAGGAAACTTGTTGCGACAAGCGCTCATCAATCTTTTTTTGATACGCTAATAAATCTGCTTGTTGCTCGCTACTCGTATCAATTGCAATTTGATCAAAAATATCTGTGTTAAATACAGTATTTATGCCTCGCTTGGGTTTGGTGTGGGTGGCGGATGAGTCGTCCATTGCTTCGTTGTCATCCGCTTGCGCCATTAAACTTTGCAGCCAAGCATTTTCATCGCCTGAAGCGTCTTTATCTTGGGCGAGTTCTATCGCTTCAGCGGCATCTTTATCGTCAATGATTGGCTTTTTAGGCTTGCTATCTTTGGCTTTTGGCAGTTGCTCAAAATTGTCTATAATCTCAAAGTCATCTAATTTGCTGGTTGATTTAGCTTTGGCTGATGTGGTCGAAGATTTTGACAAGGCATACGGTGAGGTGGGTTTAACGGGTTCATTGACAATGGGATTACCGGCTTCATCAAGACCTGACTCATCATCAAATAAAATACCCTCAGATTTATCGTCAATGAGCGCCGAGGACGTCTGATGGTTTGGACTTGCCAGATGGTTTGAACTTGCCAGTGGATTATTGTTAGCAAATTTTTTTTGTTCTAGTTGTTCAGCGGCTGAGAAAATAGTTTTGCAATGGGAACAACGAACGTACCCATGTCTAACGGCTAACTGTTCATCATTGATTTTAAATGCATGTTGGCAGTTTGGGCATTTGGCATTGTACAAATTCATCGCAACATCACTTCCCTTTTAGCATTTTTAGTTTGCGTCTTTGATTTTTAATAATGTCGTGTGTTAAATCATTTAATGACGAATAAAAAATAAAGTCAACAAATTTTCTAGAATTTATATTCACTAGGCTGCTAGCTATGTTATTAGGCTGTTACTAGGCTTCGACGGGCAAAAGATGACCTTACTTCCTTGTAAGGCTTTTTATACGAATCGCGACTTGTTCTACGCGCGGCGAAAACCTGAAAGGCGATGCCAATGTCTATCTTCCTGCGCGCTAAAGGTAAATTCGCCATCCATCTCAAAATAAGGCTGATAGGCAGCTTTTACCTCTTCCACTTGGTTTTCAATCAGACCTGCCAACACAATGCTACCTTGAGATTTCAATAATGTCGCAAAATAAGGAGCAAGGCTCATTAGTGGTTTGGCTAAAATATTGGCGGTAATTAAGTCCACGGGCAAAATAGCCTGCTGTTTACAATAGTCACTAAATTGCTCAGGTAAAAATGCCTGAAGCTGATTTGCTACTTTGTTGCGCTCAGCATTTTGATGGGTGGCTAATACCGCTTGGGGGTCAATATCGACCGCATACACCTGTTTTGCGCCTAGCAAAAGCGCCGCAATGCCCAAAATACCTGAGCCGCACCCATAGTCAATCACCACTTTATCTTGCAAAGGTTGTTCTGTCAGCCAATCGATACAAAGACGGGTGGTTGCATGATAACCTGTGCCAAATGCCAAGCCTGGATCCATGATGATGTTAATCGCATTGGGGTTAGGGGGGGACATCCATTTGGGCACAATCCAAAGTCCATTGGCACATTCAATGGGATGGTAGTTCTTCATCCACTCACGTTCCCAATCCTTGTCATCCACTCGGCTGGTCCAAACTCGCGTCGCCACCACATCATTGGCGATATCTTGACTCAAAGTTTCCAAATTACAATCGCCATCAAATAGCCCAGTCACAATCACATCATCCCACAATGGCGATTCACCGGGCAATGGTTCAAATAGCGGTTGGTCACCTGCATCGTCTAAACTGATACTGAGCGCATCGGCTTCTAGCATCAAGGTTTCCGCCAATTCGGCTTGCGATTTTTCGCATTGAATATGTAATTGCTGCCAAGGCATAAAAAGTCCTTAAAATAACAAATAAAATAATGAAACAATAAAATAATGAAACAATAAAAGGCGAGCGCTGGCTTGGTAGTATAAACGCATTCAGCCAAAAATGCGATGTGACTCAAAAATGAAAATGCCCATTTTATTGCTTGGCGTACCCAAGCCAAATCACCTAGCGGTAAGGGTAAGGACAAATAAGAATTTTTACCTTTTTTATCCTTAAAACATTTCTTTAACCGATTTTTCTAACCAAGACTGCGAGCGCGGCGCCGCATTGAGTGGTTGGTTGGTATGGGTCGGGTCGCTGCTATTATTAGCGGTATTGGGGGTATTAGGGTTAGTCTGGGTATTCCCCGTATTAGTCGCCTCATTTTGGTAGCGATTGGCTGCAGGTGGGTTATTGCCAATGGTATCTTCATCGGTTTGTCTGCGCTCAATATTGTCATACCGCTGTTGTTGGCTTTGTCCAAACTCACTCATTGCCTGTTGTTGCTGTGCCGCAAATCTTGCTTCTTGCTCACGTTGATAAATTTGCACCGCACATTCACTACTATCTTGCGGTAGATTGTCGGTATCAACAGGTACATAGATAGCATTTGGACATTTTTCATTGGATAATTGTGATTTGCCGTTTTCCATCCATAGCCATTCGATATTGGCTGGCGCGATGAGATTAACTGGCGTAAGCTTTTGCTGCTTCATAAAATTCATCCACATCGGCAAAGCACCATTACCACCACTTAGACCTGTAGGTTTATTGTCATCTAAACCAACCCAAACAACGCTGACCACATTGCCACTATACCCTGCAAACCACGCATCGCGATAATCATTGGTAGTCCCTGTTTTACCTGCAAGATTGAGGTTGTCACCGAGCGCTAGTGCCGCTTTGGCAGTACCTTGCTTGATGACCTGCTGCATTGCATAATTGGTGAGATAGGCAGCCGTGGGGTTGATGACTTGCTGATTTTTTTGTTCCATGCCCTGAACCACTCGTCCTTGGTCATCAATAATCGTGCGAATAGTATGAATTTCATGACGCAAGCCACCTGTTGCCAGTACTTGATAAATCCCCAACATATCCATGGGCGATAGATTCACCGCGCCAAGCAAGGTAGATGGATAATTGGGCAATGGGCTGTTGATACCCATACGGTACAATTGATTTAAAAAATTGGGAATACCGACTTCCATGCCCACACGTACCGCAGCTTGGTTATAGGAATTGGCTAAAGCGCTGGTGAGGGGAATAATACCATGACTGCCGCCACCGTAATTGCTGGGTGTCCATGTCTTACCATCGGTCATTTTTAGCACAATCGGGCTGTCATCGACACTACTTGATAAATTGTAACGACCCTGCTCAAATGCGGTTAAGTAAATAATCGGTTTGAGTAAAGAGCCAACTTGGCGCTTGGCATCGACGGCGCGATTAAAACCGGTAAAATCACGACTACTTCCCACCACAGCGAGCAGTTCACCGTTGTTGGGGTTGGCGCTGACTAGGGCGGCTTGCAAATTAGTGAGCTGTTTGGGATTACTTTTTTTTAACTGATTGACGCTTTGAATGACCGCGCTGGTAGCGGTTTTTTGAACATTGGGATCAAAACTGGTAAATATTCTTAACCCTTCGTTTTTGAGATCGTTGGCATCATAGGTACGGGTGAGTTCTCGCTTGACCACATCGAGATAATCAGGAAAACGCGTTTTACCAATCACAGGGTTGTAAGAAATGCTCAGTGGCTGTTGCACCGCTTCATCATATTGCTGTTGGCTGATTTTACCGGTTATCAGCATATTACTCAGCACCACGTTACGGCGTTTTAGGGCAGCATCGGGGTAGCGTAGCGGATTGTACTGGGTAGGACCTTTGGCAAGCCCTACGAGCATCGCCATTTGGTCGAGTCGAAGCTCTTTTAGCGGACGGTTAAAGTAAAACTGCGAGGCAAGCCCAAACCCGTTGATGGAGTGATTGCCATTTTGACCTAAGTTAATCTCATTCATATAGGCTTGCAAAATCTCACTTTTGGTGTAATGCATTTCCAGCAAAATCGCCATCACTGCTTCATTGGCTTTACGTTTGATAGTACGATCTGAGTTGAGATAGAAGTTTTTAACCAGTTGCTGGGTGATGGTGGAGCCGCCTTGGCGTGAACCGCCCATAAAATTGCTATAAATCGCACGTCCTATCCCGCGGATAGACACGCCGTGATGCTGATAAAAACTGCGGTCTTCGGTTGCCACCAGCGCATCAATTAATGGCTGCGGATAGTCATTGATGGTCAAAACGATGCGATCTTCATTGTTGTCTGGATAGATACCGCCAATAAAAATTGGCTCAACCCGCGCCACACCCGATGGATTGGGATGGGTACTTTGTAATTTTTCAATTTGGTTATCTTTGAGCGTGACCTTAATAATTTGCGATGGCTCAGTATCGTTGGCGGCAAATTTAAATTCGCGGGTATGAATATAGTACTCGCCATTTTTTTTGCTATAAGTGCCGGCATTGTCATAGTTTTTGTCAGGGGCATAGGTGAGTAAATTTAACCAATTTTCCAATTCATCATCGCTAAGGGGCTTACCCACCGTCAACGTTAATGGTTGCGAGTACACTTTTGCAGGGATATTCCAGCGTTTGCCCTCAAATTTTTGGGTGATGACATTATCTTGGCGCACCAAATATAACCCAAGCAACACCAAGCCGCCCAATACTGCCACCACAAAGATAAAGCTTAGGATAAACATCCCTTGTTGGTTTGAGTCATGCTGGAATTTAGGCGAGTTTTGGCGATTTTTAGCGGCAGAGATAACGGTTGAATTCATACAAAAATGCGTCACGATCAAGGGTATAAAAAAGTGCTTTATCATGACCCAAAATACGCCAAAATACAATGTCAACATCGTGCTATTTTGCCACGTTTATACAGGATTTTTGAACTTTAATAGACCGTTTTGGAGTACAATAACAGTCATTTTTGGGTGAGTTAGGGTTTTTGCCCTAGGGGATTTGATGATGCCAAACAATAGCCAATTTGGGGCAAAACAATCGGATATTGGGCAGTCGGTTGTAACCGATGTGCCTAGCCGTATGCTTGTTGAAGCGGATAGCAAATTTACTACCACATATCAAGATGTGGAGCTGGTGTTGCCAGCAGAAGGGCATTGTTTTCATTGTGGCGACCCGCTGCCAAGCCCGCCATTTTTTACCCATGTATTGGGTGAAGATCGGGCGATGTGCTGTATGGGCTGTCAGCTTGCTTCGCAAAGTATCATCGAGGCGGGGCTTGAGCAATACTATCTTGACCGCAGTGAAATCAATCGTACCGCCAGTCTCCCTGATTCGTTATATCAGCTACAAGCATATGACCACGATGATATCAAATCGCAATTTATTTACCATCAGCAAGGGCACAGCGTTGCTGAGCTGTCAATCAGCAATTTGCGCTGTGCTGCCTGTAGTTGGCTGATTGAAACCCAGTTGTATCGCCTTGATGGCATGGACACTTGCCAAGTCAACCTCACCAATCAACGGATGCGCGTGGTATGGGATGACAAAAAACTGCCGATTAGCCAAATTTTGGCAAATGTGCAAGCCATTGGGTATGATGCCAAACCCTATCGGCAAGATACCCATGAAGCGATGCTCAAGCGAGATAATCGCCGCATGTTGTTTCAATTGGGCATTGCGGCATTGGGTGCCATGCAAGCGATGATGTTTGCAGTGGCGCTATATTTTGGGGAATATTCAGGTATCGGCGTCAACGATCGGCAATTTTTACGCTGGGTATCGCTGTTTGTTAGTATTCCTGTGTTTTTGATTGCAGGGTTGCCATTTTTTCAATCGGCGTGGTCAGCGATTAAAGCCCGCCAAGTCAATATGGATGTGCCGATTAGTATCGCCATTGTTATTACCTTTTTGGCAAGTCTATATGCGACATTGACTAGCACGGGCGAGACCTATTATGACTCGGTTAGTATGCTGATATTTTTCTTATTGGCGGGCAAATTTGTCGAGCACAATGCTAGGCTAAAGGCTGCCAATTTAGCCAATGATTTGGTGGTCGTCGAACCTATGTTGGTCGCAAGGCTGGGTCATGAAGCGCCGTTAGCGCTAGAGAATACGGATACCTCACAAGTAGCGCTCTATGCCAGTCAATATAAAGACCTTTTTTATCAGTCACTTAGTTTAGACCCTGCCAACAGGGGTGATAACGAGCAAATGGTCTCGGCGCAGTCGCTAAAAGTTGGTGATATTGTCCGCATTGATGCCGGTAGCAGTATCATCAGTGATGGTGTTTTGCTGTCAGATAGTGCCACGGTGTCGGAAAGTTTATTGACCGGGGAGAGTGATTTAATCGTCAAACGCTTGGGTGATAGCATTGTGGGCGGTAGCCAAAATGACAGTCAGCCGTTTGTGATGCAAATCACCACATTACCCAATGACAGCCAAATGGGCGTGATTGATAGGCTAGTGAATCGCTCGCTCAGTGAAAAACCGCAAATCGCTTTAAAAGCAGACAAACTGGCGCGCTGGTTTGTTGCGCGGGTACTGGTGATTGCCAGTATGGTGTTTTTGGCATGGTATTTTATTGAGCCGAGTCATGCCATTTGGGCAACGGTTGCCGTATTGGTCGCTACTTGTCCCTGTGCCTTGTCATTGGCCACACCCATCGCATTAACCGTTTCTACCAATCGATTAGCAAGCCTGGGGTTTTTGGCGACGCGCGGGCATACCATTACCACACTCGCTGAAGTCACCCATGTGGCGTTTGATAAAACCGGTACATTGACATACGGTCAACCCAACTTGATGGCGATTGAAACGCTGGATGTACCGTATAGTGTTAAACAAAATCCGTCAGTGGATTTTACTGAAGATGACACCAAAAACGAAGACGAGATAAAAAACCATTTTTTAAGTATTGCAGCGAGCCTAGAAGTGGGTAGTCGTCACCCCATTGCTCATGCGTTATTGACAATGACTCGGCAAATGCATTTGCCCACTACCAGCGATTTGGTACACATTCCGGGGGGCGGTCTGCAGGCCACGATTGATGGGCTAAGTTACCGTCTAGGTCATCATGGTTTTGCAGTGCAATCAGGATTAGACGACGGGTTACTGCCAAATTTGAGCAAACACCAAGCCAGCACCAGTGTGACCTTATCAAGACAAGATAGCCTAAGCAAAAAATGGCAACCACTGGCGCATTTTTATTTTCATGATAAAGTCCGAGAAGGCGCCTTAGCTACCATTAAACATCTCAAAGACCAAGGCGCGCAGGTGCTGATGCTCACCGGTGACCCCAGTGCTCAGGCGTTTGAAGTAGCGCGCGAGCTTGGTATTGACACGGTTTATAAAGGTCTTACCCCAAATGATAAGGTACAACATTTAAAAGCGCTGCAGCAGCAAGGACACATCGTGCAAATGGTCGGGGATGGGGTAAATGATGCACCCGTACTTGCCGCTGCCAACATCTCAACTGCCATGGCGGGTGCGGCAGATTTGGCGCAAGTCTCCAGTGACTCCTTGGTGCTCAATGGTCAAATCCAAGCCGTGGCAAAAGCGCGTGAGGTGGCGTTCAAGACCGATCGCATTATTGCCCAAAACTTCAAATGGGCGCTCGGGTATAATTTTATCGTACTGATACCCGCTGCGTTAGGTTATGTGCCGCCTTGGTTGGCTGCGATTGGTATGTCATTGAGCTCACTGTTTGTGGTGCTCAATGCGTTACGTCTCAAACGCGCTTAACGGCGCAATTTATCAAAGCTTTATGCTTTTGGCTTACTAAAATCATACGCCGTGACTATTTGCGCGTTTTTGGCAAAATCGATGAAATAATAGAAGTATTTATCATTCTCATCAATCACCCGATCGCCGTTGGTATCGGCTTGGGTTGAGAAGTAAAAACGCTTGGTCTCAGGCAGCCATTTATAATGTTTAAAATATTGATTATTGGGCGTGAGTTTCAATAAATTTTTGCCATTTAAATCGCTTAAATACAAGGTAAGCTGCTGATCAAGATTGGTTTTATTGTCATTATCGTCATCTATCTCTTTGACTTCATAGATAAAATAGCCTAGCAGTAAAGTATTGCCGACTTTGACTGCCAATGGGCTGGTTGCTTCTTTCGCAGCTTGCGGTTGGGTAGGTGCAGTTTGCGTGATGGCAGCTTTTTTCTGCGCAGTTTTGTCATCTTGGCTTAAATCTACCAAGGGCGTGTGCACCGCTTTTATCACAAAGTTATCCTGTGGAAACAGCCGATGTACTTGCCCGGTTTTTAGCTCTTCAAACACAATATTGTAGACACTGCTTTGAAAATCATAGGGCGCAACTTCTTGAAAGTAGCTGACGGGTGATTTTTTAGCATCACTGGCATCGCTGTCATATTTGCGATTGATGGGCACTGACGGAATAATCGGATGCATTAGGCTTGGCACACCTGCCAAATACACTGGAAAATCCATGCGTTTTAACCCGACTGTGGCAGGTGGGATACTGGCTGGGGTTTGGGCGATGATGACTTCAGGTACGTTAGACGGTGAAGGGGCAGTGTCGCTCGCTCGGTTAGTTGTCTCAGGGGTGGGCTGGCAGGCGGTAAGTGCCAAACCTAGCCCCATAGCGCTCAAGGTGCTCATAGTGATATGTAATGGTCTAAAAAAATTCGCATCACGCCATTGATTCACAAAAGACATAGGGGTCTCCATTACAAAGATAATCAAATATACTACTAAAATGATAACACATGTACAATCTTTGGTTATATTATCGCATTCAGCGCTAAAACAGTATTGACTGTTTTTTTCTTGACGGGCTTCAAAGGTAAATAACAAAGGCAAATAACAAAGGCAAATAAATTTGAAATAACCCGACACGGGGCAAAAGGCGCGTG
>NZ_DALZSV010000047.1:0-19274 GCF_032014955.1 Moraxella sp. CTOTU47724 | reverse complement strand
CAATTGACTCACATGCAATGCCGGCGCTCACTACGGTCTGCATTTCTTCACCGCCACGCCCAAAGATAAACGGGTCGCCCGACTTTAAGCGTACAATAGTTTTGCCTTGTTGCGCTAGGGTGACCAATAAGCCATTGATGTCTTGCTGGGACATGCTGTGCTTGTGGCATTTTTTACCCACATAGATTTTTTCTGCCGTTGTGTTAAGTGCCAAAATCTCATCACTCACCAGATTGTCATAACAAATCACATCCGCTTGCAAGATGGTTTTATAAGCTTTGATGGTCAAGAGTTCAGGGTCGCCTGTACCTGCACCAACCAGATACACTTTGCCCTGATTTTGTACAGGTTTTGCATGTTTGGTGGTTATAGGAAGGTCAAAACGATTTTCTTTCACGGTGTCATGGGGAAAAAATTCAACACTCACAGGGCTACTGATTGAAGGCATAGCAGTTTTCCAACATAATCAAACAAGGTAATTTAAAAATGCAATTACCATGCCTAAATTTTAACTCATACCCTTAATCCTACCCTTAACTGATGAAATTATTTTATATCCTGTTAATGTGAATAATTTCCCAAAATTTGACCTATTTATCCTATGTCATTGAGTGAGTTCAACGCCAAATCAAATTCATTTTTGGTATTAAAATTTGCTAAAGTTATCCATTCATTCGGCAATGCAGCGGTTTGTATTTTTTTATCCGCCAAAAACTTCATCACTGCGCGCTGACCCTTATCCAAATAATCGTTTAATTTTATTAATAAATCCGTACGATACAAACCCAACAATGGATAATCCTTTTCAGCCTTTAAATAAATCACCGCCTCATTATCGGTTACTGCATAACGCAACTTATCAAAAACTTGATGGGCATGAACCAAACTATCACAGCTTATCACCAGTAAATAATGGTAAGGAGACATGACTTGATTCATGGCACTTGCCATGGCTGATAAAGCCCCTCCCCCTTTGCCATTTTGTTGATTAGGGAGATAATCATCAATGATTTTGACGGTTATATCATGGCATAAGCGCTTACCATTATCCGCCATCATCACAGGGACATTTAAGCATTTGGCATGACGAATATGAAAATCAAGCAAAGTCTCGCCATTTGGCAAGCTTAATAGCGCCTTGGGTGAACCCATCCGAGATGATTCACCCCCGCCAAAATCACCACTCCTGCCAATTTAATGGTCATGTTTTGGATTTTCACGCATCAGATGGGGCACAAAGTTACATGGACGGGTACGGTTGTCGAGCTGTTCTTTGATGATGCCTTTCCAGCCTGTGCGACAGGCACCCGAGGAGCCAGGTAAACAAAAAATCACCGTATTATTCGCCATGCCTGCTAGGGCGCGAGATTGCAAAGTTGACATGCCGATTTCATCACGAGATAACGCGCGGAACATCTCACCAAACCCTTGTACTTCTTTATCAAACAGCGGGCTTAGGGCTTCAGGGATTTGGTCACGGATATAAAAACCTGTCCCGCCCGTGGTAATGATAGCGTGAATCGCAGGGTCGGCAATCCATTGACTCACGATCGCACGGATTTGATAAATATCATCGGTGCGTATGGCTCGCTCCGCCAGAGTATGCCCTGATTCGACAAGGCTATCGGCTAGGTATTGACCAGAGGTATCTTCTTCTAAACTTCGGGTGTCTGATACAGTTAAGATTGCGATATTAAGCGCAATAAAAGGTTTTTCAGGCTTGCTCATTGGGGTTTCCTCATTATTTGATGGGCATACAATTTTATGGGCATATCAAATATTGCCATAGATTAGGCGTTTGTTATAGCGTTTTTGTTTGTAACGCATGTCTAGGCTGTCACTCTGTCAATTAACGCCCAGTGGTTGACTGCGTAGACAGGCATCAGCTTTGCGACGCTTGCACCCGTGCATTTATGTTAATCAACAAAAACAATATTACTCATCTTTAACTACCACGGGCGGACCCAGCAATAAATGCTCATCGATAAACTCATTCGCTGAATTATGCTCAGCAGACTCTGCCGTGATATACCATTGTTGATTACGGTACAAGGTCAATCTATCACGTGTCAGCCCTCGCCATAAACAATACATCATCACAAACACCACGATGGCAAACGGAAAGCCTGCAATAATCGCGACCGCTTGCAACGCAGATAATCCCCCTGCCACCAATAATACCGCAGCAATCACCCCTTGGCTCAATGCCCAAAATAACCGCTGAATTTTTGGCGGATTGGTATCGCCGCCTGCGGTGAGCATATCAATCACAAGGCTTGCCGAATCTGACGAAGTGACAAACCACAACATAATCATCACCACAATCACCAGCGTCACAGGCTTGGTTAAAGGATAATATTCAATCAGTTTAAAAATCGCACTACCATAATCGGCTTTGACTGCTTCTATCAGCCCATAATTGCCCATCAATTCCATATGTACCGCGCTGCCGCCAAAAGTGGTAAACCAAAAGAACAACAACAGCATCGGGATAAATAACACCCCAAAAATAAACTCTCTGATAGTACGACCCCGAGAAATGCGCGCCACAAAAATTCCCACAAATGGCGACCAACTCACCCACCATGCCCAATAAAAAATCGTCCAATTTGCCTGCCAATCCGTATTGCTATACGCCTCACTCCAAAATCCTAGTGGAATAAGTTGACTGACATAATTGCCGATATTTTCAATAAAACTATCGATGATAAACTGGGTCGGACCAAACAATAACATAAAACCAAGCAGCAACACAGTCAGTACAATATTGATATCGCTTAAGCGTTTAATCCCTTTATCCAGTCCCATCATCACTGATAACGTTGCCATCGCGGTAATAATTGCAATCAAACAAAGCTGTACCGGAATATTATTGGGAATACCAAACACATTGCTAAAGCCTGTGTTGATTTGCATCGCACCCAGCCCCAAGGATGTCACCACCCCAAACATCGTGCCAAACACCGCAAGGGTATCGACCACATGCCCCCATTTGCCATAGATTTTTTGACCAATCAACGGGTAAAGTACCGAGCGAATCGACAACGGCAAGCCACGGCGATAATGAAAATACGCCAATGACAACGCCACGACACAATACAACGCCCACGCATGAATCCCCCAATGCAAAAACGAAATACTCATCGCTTGTTTAGCTGCTTCTACGGTTTCGGCTTGCCCCATCGGAGGCGACATAAAATGATACAACGGCTCTGCCGTCCCCCAATACAACAGACCAATCCCAATCCCCGCACTAAACAGCATCCCAAACCATGACAGCAAACTATACTCAGGATGCTCTGTCTGATGCCCAAGCCGAATATCGCCATAACGACTCAAGGCAATATATAGGCTAAACACCACCGTGACATTCATCAAAATGATAAAAAGCCAACGAAAACGGTGGGTAATAAAAGACTGCAGTTGGTTAAAAACCTCACCTGCCAACTCACCAAATAATGAACCAAAAATAATAAATCCGACAATCAGCAATGCGGAGGCAATAAAAACAGGGCGATTAACCCGAGGAAAAGGGCCGAATTTTTCGACTTTCACAGAACTCATAAAGATATGTTTTCATTAGATTAACTGGAAAGCAACCTTAACAAATTATTTACAATATTTCAAATTACAGCAAGATTTCACAGGGCGTATATACCACAAAAACAAAACTAAGTTTTTGATTATAAAGGATATATATCTTAACATACTGTAACATTTTAGTAGAGCAGAGAAAATAGGATTAATTAATTTTATTTAATAACCCAATATTATTATGCAGGGGTTAATTCAACATTCATCATCGGTTTATCTGCTTTAATTTGACTAACTGTCGCCTCGTCTGGGTTGCTACCCCCTTAGATAATCAGGATGCTTTCAATGACGGGCTTAAAGGTAAAACGCGTTAAGGCGTTAGTGGATTTTTTGGTCACAACAAATAGCTCACAACAAATAGCATAGATAGATGGTAAGCCCCCGATCATGCCAGCTATTTCACCGCAAAATAAAGCGAGATAATGCACATTTTTTACCTATTTTTTACATAGACACTTTGTACATAAACACGCAATTTTTAGCTCCGCCATTTCTAGCTATACCATCATGACTCACAACATCAGACTTTATAAGTTGTCAATAAAATGCTCGTTTCGGTATTATAAATCCCTGAAATTTTGCGAATTTGTTCCAATACCTTATCAAAATTTTGTAACGTATCTGCCGTGAGCTCTACCAATAAATCCCATTTACCATTTGTTGTGTGCAGTTCATGAACCGCGGGATTGAGACGCAGCTGTTGAACCACCAAACTTGCCTTATTACCTTCCACTTGAATACTCATCCACGCTCGAATCAAATTTTTTTCGGCAGTCGGCTTCATTCGAATGGTATAGCCTGTGATGATACCTTTTTTCTCCATGTATTCAATACGCTTCTGCACCGTAGTACGAGACAGCTTTAGCACGTCAGCAATCGCGCTAATCGACAAGCGGGCGTTGTCTCGTAATAAACCCAGAATCTTTTCGTCATTATCATTCATTTTGACTTTTCCTATTAGCAATTTGCTCATTATGAATTAATTATAGTCACTTTGTAACTTTTTTATTGGCAATTTGATTGTCTATACTAATTAACAAGCTTTGAATATTTTTATATTCAGCAATTTGCCAATGAATACTTAGTGTTTAACACCTTTTATACATAGTTATTTCTACCATTTTTTTGATAAGGAAATCGTATGACCACGCAACCCAATCCACCAACCCGCCAAGATTTTGATCAATACATAGTCCCTGTTTTCGCCCCTGCTTCGTTTATTTTGGTTAAAGGCGACGGGGCAAAACTATGGGCACAAGATGGCAAAGACTATATTGACTTTGCTGGCGGTATTGCCGTGAACGCTCTAGGTCATGCTCACCCTGTGGCGGTGAAAGCCTTGATAGAACAAGGTCAAAAATTGTGGCATATCGGCAACGGTTATACCAATGAGCCTGTATTAAAACTGGCGAAACAGTTGGTTGATCATACTTTTGCCGACAAAGTATTTTTTGCCAATTCAGGGGCAGAAGCCAACGAAGCGGCACTCAAACTGGCGCGTAAAATCGGGCTTGCCAAGGGTAAAAGCAACATCGTGGCGTTTGACAATTCATTCCACGGTCGTACGCTGTTTACTGTGGCAGCAGGTGGTCAACCAAAATATTCAAAAGACTTTGCCCCACTACCTGGCGGTATTATTCACGTGCCGTTCAATGATTTAGCGGCGGCAAAAGCAGTGATTGATGAGCAAACGTGTGCAGTGATTGTTGAGCCAATTCAAGGTGAAGGCGGTGTGTTGCCTGCGGATGCTGAGTTTTTACAAGGCTTACGTCAATTGTGTGATGACAAAGGGGCGCTGCTGATTTTTGATGAAGTCCAAACTGGCGTGGGGCGTACAGGGGCGCTGTATGCTTATATGAATACAGGGGTTGTGCCCGATATCTTGACCACCGCCAAAGCGCTGGGTGGCGGTTTCCCGATTGGGGCGATGCTTACGACGGATGAATTTGCCAGTCAATTTGCGGTTGGCGACCATGGCACGACCTATGGCGGCAATCCACTTGCCAGCGCGGTTGCAGGCGCGGTGTTTGAGTTTATCAATACGCCTGAGGTGTTATCAGGGGTCAAGACTCGCTCGCAGCGCATCATTGATAGACTACACGCCATCAACCAAACCTATCCTATTTTTGAGACCGTGCGAGGTCAAGGGTTGTTACTGGGGGCGGTACTAAAACCTGCCTATGCAGGCAAAGCCAAAGACATCGTTACCCTTGCTAGTGAAGAAGGCGTGTTGGTCTTGGTAGCGGGTTTAAATGTCGTTCGCTTTGCCCCCTCGCTGATTATTAGCGATGACGAAATTGACGAGGGCTTAAACCGTTTAGCGCGTGCGATTGCTCGCTTTGTCGCCAATCAACCCAATGCCAATCAAGCCAATTAAGTCGATAGGTGACCGCTATGTTTATCGTTCGACACGCAAGCGTCAATGACTTGGATGATATTTTTGTGTTGGCAGAAAAATCGGGTATTGGTATGACGACCCTGCCTGCCAACAAAGAAGTGTTATTAAGCCGTCTTAAACGCATCGAAAAAACCCTCAAAGGCGACGCCAAAAAGTGTGAGCAAGGCTATTTGTTTGTGCTTGAAGACACCGACAGCCAAAAAGTCGTGGGACTTAGCGGAATTGAGGTGGCGATTGGGTTGGGTGATTCGTTTTATACCTACCACGTCGGCAAACAGGTGCACTCTTCACAAAGTCTTGACACCCATAACATCATGAAAACTTTGATTTTGGGCAATGATTTGACGGGCAGTAGCGAGCTTTGTACCTTGTTTTTGGACGAAGACTACCGCCAAAACCACAACGGCAAATTATTGTCAAAAATCCGCTTTTTGTTTATCGCTGCCTTTTCGCAGTATTTTGAAGAAAAATTGATTGCTGAAATGCGCGGCTATTCAGATGAAAACGGGCGTTCACCGTTTTGGGATGCGGTGGGTAGTCATTTTTTTGATATCGATTTTGCCCAAGCTGATTATCTTACAGGCATTGGCAAAAAAGCCTTTATCGCTGAGCTGATGCCCCGCTTCCCCATTTATGTGGACTTGCTGACCGCTGAAGCCAAAGCCGTCATTGGCAAAACCCACCCAAAAACTTTGCCTGCTAGCAAAGTCCTAGAAAGCGAAGGGTTAAAGTATCAAAATTATGTCGATATTTTTGATGCAGGTCCGACCTTAGAAGCCGAAATTTGCAATCTTCGAGCGGTGCATGACAGTCAGCTTGTGACCGTCACTATTAGTGATTCAATCGCTAATAACATGTCTGACACTCAGCCATATTTGTGTGGCAATGATAATTATTTGGACTACCGAGCGTGCTTGCTTGAATTACCAAGCGAGCTTAACGGCGCCCTATCGTTGACCACACAACAAGCCAAACAGCTTCATCTCACAGACGGTCAGAGTGTGCGAGTGTTACCGCTCAATCCTACGCATTAATGGGTTCATACAAGTCGATTAACATCACGCTAACAGCACCGCGTGACCGATAAAGCATTTTACCCAACTATTTATAGTTTTATAAAAGCTATGTTTTTGTAGAAATTATGTTTTTTTAGAAGTTATGTTTTTGTAAAAAATGGCAATCAATCATTTAAGGAAGATAAGATGACAACCGCTGACAATAAACGCCCAAACAGCAACAGCCTACAGGCGACGCTACTCATTAATGGTGAATGGGTCACAGCTCACGGTGACGTGTGGCAAACAACCAACCCGGTGAGCCAAGCAGTGATTTGGCAAGGCAACGCAGCGACGGCGGAGGATGTTGAAGTGGCGTGTCAAGCGGCGCGTCAAGCGTTCCTCAGTTGGGCAAAAAAGCCGATTAGCGAGCGAATTGCGATTATCGAACGCTTTGCCAAATTGCTAGAAGACAACAAGACCGCCCTTGCCGAAATCATCAGCCAAGAGACCAGCAAACCCCGATGGGAAACCCTCACCGAAGTACAATCGATGATAGGTAAAGTGTCGATTTCGATTCGTGCATATCACGAACGCACGGGCGCGAGCGAAACCAAAATGGCAGATGGCGTGGCATCCTTACGCCATCGCCCGCACGGGGTACTGGCGGTGTTTGGTCCTTATAATTTTCCAGGACATTTGCCCAATGGGCATATCGTCCCTGCTTTGATTGCAGGCAATGCGATTGTGTTTAAGCCCAGTGAGTTGACCCCATGGACTGCCGAAGCAACCGTCAAGCTTTGGCAACAAGCAGGTTTGCCCAATGGCGTTATCAACCTGGTGCAAGGCGGACGTGACACAGGCGTGGCATTGGCACAATCCAAGCACATCGATGGTTTGCTGTTTACAGGCAGTGCCAACATAGGCTATCAATTACATCATCAGTTGGCAGGTCGTCCTGACAAAATCCTTGCCCTTGAAATGGGTGGCAATAACGCCTTGATTATCGATGACTTGGATGACAGCGAGCCAGACAGCCTAGATGCGGCAGTGAATTTGACCATTCAATCAGCGTTTGTCTCGGCAGGACAGCGTTGCACCTGTGCCCGTCGTTTACTGGTCAAAAACGGCAAAGCGGGAGATGCGTTTATTGAACGCTTGGTTGATGCCAGTAAAAAACTGGTAATTGGCGAATGGGACGCTGAGCCCCAGCCATTTATGGGCGGCGTGATTTCGCTAAAAGCTGCCAACGATATGCTAGCTGCCCAACAAAAACTCATTGAGTTGGGGGCAAAACCGCGCTTGATCATGCGGCCTGTTAAAGACAACAGCAGTCTATTATCACCTGCGATTTTGGATGTGACCGATATCAAAGACATCCCTGATGAAGAATACTTTGGACCCTTGTTGTGCATTTATCGCTACAACGATTTTGACGCGGCATTGCGTCTTGCCAATGACACGCGGTTTGGGTTGTCGGTAGGTTTGGTATCGCCAAAGCGTGACTTGTTTGAGCGTTTATTAATGGAAGCCCGCGCGGGGATTGTCAATTGGAACAAGCCTTTAACAGGGGCATCGAGTGCCGCACCGTTTGGTGGGGTTGGCGCATCGGGTAACCATCGTGCCAGCGCGTTTTATGCGGCTGATTACTGTGCGTGGCCGATGGCGTCGCTTGAGAGTGAACAATTGACTTTGCCTGAGAAATTATCGCCAGGGGTTGTGTTGTAAGTTATCAAAATATTATCGAAGCGAATTTTTTAAATTAATCATAGGGATATAGGGATGTCAAAAACAGGATATGAAGTCAATTTTGATGGCTTAGTAGGGCCGACACACCATTACGCAGGGTTGTCATTTGGCAATGAAGCTTCAACCAGCAACCGTAACCATGTCGCCAACCCAAAACTTGCTGCCAAACAAGGTTTAATCAAGATGAAAGCCTTGGCAGATATGGGACTAAAACAGGGCGTGATTGCCCCGCAAGCTCGTCCTCACTTGCCAAGCTTACGCCAATTGGGCTTCACAGGCGATGACGCCAGTGTGATTCGTCAAGCGATGACAGCCTCGCCCAGTTTGCTGTCTAATTTGACCTCAGCGTCTTCGATGTGGGTCGCCAATGCGGCAACGGTTTCACCGTCAGCCGACAGTTACGATGGGCGGGTGCATTTTACCGCCGCCAATCTCAATAACAAATTTCATCGCTCGATTGAACATGACACTACAAGCAAAGTGCTCGCAGCGATGTTTAACAACCCCAATCACTTTGTCCATCATTCTGCCCTGCCGCCTGTGGCAATGTTTGGCGATGAAGGCGCCGCCAATCACAATCGCTTGGGGGCAAACTATGCTGACCCTGCGGTACAAGTCTTCGTGTATGGTCAGCAGTTTTTAGGCGGTGACATTGCACCCAAACGCTATCCTGCCCGTCAGTCGCTCGAAGCCAGTCAAGCCATCGCCCGTTTGCATGGGCTAGATGCACAGCGAGTCGCTTTTATCCAGCAAAACCCCGATGCCATCGACCAAGGGGTGTTTCATAATGATGTGATTGCGGTGAGCAATCAGCAAGTATTATTTTGCCATGAAGCCGCTTTTGTCAATCAAGCCCAAGCGCTGGATGAGATTCGCCGTAAGATGGCAGGCATTGAGCAAGAATTGATTGCCATTGAAGTGCCTAGCAATCGAGTAACGATAAGCGATGCCGTGGCGACTTATCTGTTTAACAGTCAGCTTTTGACCCGTCCTGATGGTGGCATGACTATTGTCGTGCCTGAAGAATCTCGTCAGCACCCAGCGGTGTGGGCGTATTTAAACGACATGATTGCCATGGGTACGCCGATTGATGATATCAAAGTGTTTGATTTACGAGAAAGTATGCGAAACGGTGGTGGTCCTGCGTGCTTGCGGTTGCGGGTCGCCCTCAACGACACCGAGCTACAGGCGGTCAATCCGCATGTGTTGATGAATGATGGATTGTTTGAGCGTCTAAATCAATGGGTGGATAGCCATTACCGTGATTCGTTAAGCCAAGCGGATATCGGCGACCCTGCGTTAGTGCAAGAGAGTTATGAGGCGTTGGATGAATTGACCCAGATTTTGCAGTTAGGCTCGGTGTATCATTTTCAGCAATAAAATTGACCAAGGTTTTATCAAAGGATAGCTTGTTATGCCAAGTTTTTTGCAAGACGTGTTAAGCCGAACACGCCCCACCACCAAAGCCGGGAAAATCCACAATATCACTTGGCAATGGCTGGGTGACGGTGTGGTGAGTATTACCCCTGCTACTTATGACAAATCGGTGGTGATTTCGGCAGGGATTCATGGCAACGAAACTGCCCCGATTGAGATGTTAGAGCAGATTTATCAAGATATATTTGCAGGTGAGTTGACGGTCAATACCCGATTGCTGTTGATTTTGGGCAATCCTGAAGCCATTCGCCAAAACAAGCGTTTTATCGGGTTTGACATGAACCGCTTGTTTTATCAATCGTATCAACCAAACAAAACCTCGCTCACCTCTCAAGAAGCCCTGCGGGCAAAACTACTTGAACAATGGGTTGGCCAGTTTTTTGCTACGGTAGATAAGCGCCTCCCTCGTTATCATTATGACTTGCACACCGCGATTCGCTCATCGCTATTGCCCACATTTGCGTTATTTCCCTATCCAGCAACCGCGGCGGATGACTTTTTGCTCAGCAGCCTAGCGGCAGCAGAACTTGATGCCTTGGTGTATCACAATACCACGGGTAGTACGTTCACCCAATTTAGTTGCTCAGCGCACCAAGCGTTTAGTGCCACGCTAGAGCTGGGTAAAGCCAAGCCCTTTGGGCAAAATGATTTGCGTCAGTTTGCCTCTATCGACCGTGTGCTCCGAGCGATCATCAGCGGTCAGGCATTACCCGCTCGCCAAACAGCTGCGATACGGGTGTTTGATGTCAGCGATTCTATCATCAAGCAAAGCGATGAATTTGTACTATATGTCGAGCCGACTGCCCCTAATTTTACCGCCTTTGAAGCAGGCACACCGCTTGCCACTGATGGCGGTCAGACCTACATAATGCACGATGGCACGGCTTATATTTTGTTTCCCAATCCCAATGTTGCAAAAGGACTGCGCGCGGGTTTGGTATTAAAAGAGCGAATGGCTGTTTAGCTATTGCCTTTTACTAGGAAAAACTATTTACCCATTTCAACTCATGTATTCATTTGTCAAAGCCAGTTTTTAAGGTAGGACTCAGGGATATTGTTTTTACAGGATAACTTATGGAACGGACGCCAAGTTTAACCCACCGCTTATTGCGCCAAAAACCCATCGACCAATTGGTGGAGGAAACCCGCCAAGAAGGCAAACATCTTAAACGCTCGATTTCGTTGTTTCAGCTTACCATGTTTGGGGTGGGAGCAACGATTGGTACGGGTATTTTCTTTGTATTAAGTCAACAGGTTCCTGTAGCAGGCCCTGCCGTGTTGATTTCTTTTATCATTGCGGGGATTACCGCAGGTTTGACCGCACTGTGTTATGCTGAACTTAGCTCGATGATTCCTGCCTCTGGCTCGTCGTATTCCTATGCCTATGCCACGCTTGGTGAGGGGGTGGCGTTTTTGGTGGCAGCCTGTTTGATTTTGGAATACGGCGTATCAGCGGCGGCGGTGGCGATTGGCTGGAGTGAGTATTTAAATAACTTGATTGTCAATGTGTTTGGTGTGCATTTGCCGAGTTGGATGCTGTCTGCACCCCTACAGGCGGACGGTATCGCCTGTATTTTGGCGGTGATGGGGGTATCAATTTGCCTGCGTCGGTTTTGGTGTTTTTGTGCTGTGTACTGTTGATGCGTGGGGTGGCGGAGTCTGCCAAAGTTAATGCCATCATGGTAGTGGTCAAGCTTGCGGTGCTGGTGTTATTTATCGCCATTGCAGGCAGTGCCTTTAATGCAGGCAATCTCACGCCGTTTGCCCCACATGGCATGGCAGGGATTGGGGCGGCAGCAGGGTCTATCTTTTTTACCTTTATCGGGCTAGATGCGGTGTCTACCGCTGGCGAAGAGGTCGAAAATCCGCGCCGTAATCTGCCATTGGCGATTATTGCCGCTTTATTTGTGGTGATTACTTTCTATATTTTGGTGGCGTTGACTGCATTAGGCGCTCAGGCTCAAGGCTTGTTTGAAGGACAAGAAGCAGGATTGGCGGTGATTTTGCAAAACATTACAGGCTCAAAATGGCCTGCTATCGTGCTGGCAGCAGGGGCCGTGGTGTCGGTGTTTTCGATTACGTTGGTAGTGCTGTACGGTCAAACTCGTATTTTGTTTGCCATGTCCAGAGATGGACTTGCGCCCAAGATTTTTCACCGGGTCAATCAACGCACATTGACGCCTAATGCAAACACCTTAATTGTGGCGATCATTGTATCATTGATTGCCGGTTTTATCCCTGCTGACGTACTGTGGGATTTGACCAGTATGGGCACACTGATTGCCTTTACCGTGGTGTCGATTGGGGTAATTTTGCTACGCTATCGCATGCCCAATGCCCTTCGTGGCTTTAAAGTACCGCTGTTTCCTGTATTACCCATATTAAGCATTTTGGCGTGTTTGTATTTGATTTCAAGCTTAGCTATCATTGTGTATGTGATTGCAGGGATATGGGTAGTCATAGCGGGCTGTTACTACTTTTTTGTGGCCTCAAAAAATTCAGCATTAGAAAAACACTCAGGGAGTCGAGTATGAAACTGTTAGTCGGTTATTTGGATAATGCAGTTGGTAAAGATGCGTTAAAACTTGGCATAGTATTGGCAGAATGCTAAAAAGCGAGCTCGTGATATGTCAAATTTTGCCTAAACCTGCCAAAGCCAAAAAATCCTCCAAAGTCGATGAGGAATATCACCAGTTTTTGCATGAAGAAGCCAAAAAGTCGCTGGATAAAGTCAAACTTGAGGTACCTAGCCACATTGATGCACAGTATGTGATTCGTTCCGCTGATTCCCCCGCTCAAGGTTTGCTGCAGACCGCCAAGGATATGTATGCTGATATCATTGTCATCGGCAGTGACAAAATGGCACTCAATGGCGAATTTATCTTAGGTAAAGTGACGCAATATTTGCTCAATCATGCAACGATACCCTTAGCTCTTGCCCCCAAAGGATTTCATAAAAATCATGGATTTAGTGAGAAAATCACCCGTTTAAGCTGTGCAGTATCTGGCTCAAAAAAATCTTACGAACTGGCAGAAACTGCCGCAGAATGGGCGGCAATGTTTGATGTGCCGCTGCGGTTTGTCACTTTTGGGGTACGAGACACGGATATTACGCCTACGGCAGCAGGGTTTGATGCAGAGAATATTATCATCAACGAGTGGCGTGACCAGCTTCAAGCAGGTTTTGACCACGCTACCGAGCATTGGGAAAGCGAGGTGCCAATTAGCCTAGAGATTGGCGGTGGTGATAATTGGAAAAAATCTATTCGCTCGGTGACGTGGTCACCCAATGAAATACTGCTGATTGGCTTTAACAAACCTGAAAAACTCAAACATTTATTCACCAGTCACGATTTTGACAAAATCGTGCGCTATGCTTTTGTGCCTAGATTGGTTTTACCTCGACTCGATAAATAACTGAAATAAACAAGAAGAAATCACCATGAATACTAAAAAAAATGTCACTACCGCAACCCTTGCCGCGCTCGACATGGACGACATCAAGCAATTTACCCACAAGTATGTGAGTGACAGTCCAGTACTCGACAAATTTGTGGATAATTATTACCAAAACAGTCAGCAACACTTTGGGCAAGGAGCGGACAAGCCCTTGACTAGCGAAACCTTGGCAGGGATTGCATTAAACCATTTTAGCCTATTACAACGTCATCGCTTGGGAACCCCGCAAGTGGCAGTGTTTACCCCCGATTATGAAAGCCAACACTTTCACTCAGCGCACAGCGTTATTCAGATTGTGGCATCTGATCGTCCGTTTTTGGTCGATACCTTGCTGATGAGCTTAGAGTCGATGAATATCACCGTACATCGTTTGCATCACACCATCATGGCAGTCAGCCGTGACGACACGCAGCAAGTGATAGATGTCAGCGTCAGTCAAAGTAGCGACACCAAGTTTATCTCATTGATTTATTGTGAAATTTCTCAGCAGTCAGCCGACAGACTTGCTGAGATCCAGACCGCGATTTTGGATAAAATCAAAGTGCTCGATAAGGTGGTCAATGATTGGCAAGCCATGCGACAAAAACTGATTGATGTCAAACAACAACTGGCAACTAGCCAGCTACCCGCACAACAACAAGCCGAAATCCCCGAAATTCAAGCGTTTTTAGATTGGATTTTAGACAATAATTTTATCTTTTTGGGGTATCGAGAATACCATTATCGAGATGAACCCGATGGCATCGAAATTTATCAACAAACCCAAACAGGTCTTGGGCTACTTGGCGATGACCATGATAATAAAACCTCTGATATGCAAGCCGCTAGCACCCAAAACCTGGATCATGAAAAACCGTCTGAGAGTTTTAACCAATTGCCAAAAACGTTGCGAGCGTTGGTGAATGAACCGCAAGTGCTGTTATTGTCAAAATCTCGTCACTTATCGCCTGTGCATCGCCCTGCGTACATGGATTTTTTGGGGATTCAGCAATTTGATGATAACCGCAAAGTGATTGGCGAACACCGTTTTGTTGGCTTGCTTACCGCCAACGCCTATCAATTAAGTGTCACCCAAATCCCCATGCTTCGTCAAAAAGTCGCCAGTGTACTTGCAATGGCTCATTTGCCGACCAATGGGCACGCTTATCACAAGTTTCAGCATATTTTGAACACTTTGCCGCGCGATGACCTGTTTCAAGCCAGTAGCGAAGCCTTGTATCCGATGGTGATGGGTATCGCCAATTTGCACAACAAACACCGTCTGCGGTTGTTTGCCCGTATTGATCATTATCAACGCTTCGTGTCGTGCCTTATTTTTGTGCCACGGGATAAATTTAACACCCAACTGCGTAGGGCGATTCAACAAATTTTGCTTGATGCCTTTGGCGGTGAGTCGTCACAGTTTAAGGTAGATTTTGATGAGTTGCATCATGTACGTCTGCACGTACACGTTCGCACCCAGCCAGAAAACCTCAATCACATCGACATAGATACCCTACTACCGAGCCTTGAGGAGCAACTCAACAAGTCCATGCAAGGATGGGAAGATGAAGCAAGACAGGTGTTTGCCGATGAACTGGGCGAGGCTCAAGGCACGCAGCTGGCGGATAACTATCTAAGAAGTATTCCTTTGGCGTATCAAGAAGATTACACGCCCCGTGTCGCTTTACAAGACCTCAAACGACTCGATAGCATCGCTACCCAGCAAGCCCTACCGATGCGCTGGTATCTGTATCAAAAGACCAACGAGCCTGCCCAAAACCTGCACCTCAAAGTGTATGGCAAATTGCAACCTGCCACCTTGTCACACATTTTGCCGATTTTGGAAAACTTTGGCTTAAATGTCATCAGTTCTCAAAGCTATGAGTTAGAAAATTTGGACTTGTGGTTGCAGGCGTATGCCTTGCAACTAAAACACAGCACCGATGCCGCCAATGTTGATATGTCAGTGGTGTCAAAACAGGTTGAAGAAGGGCTTGGCTTGATTTGGCAAGGCGCTATCGAAAATGACAGCCTAAACCAACTGATTTTGACGACCCCACTCGATGCTCATGAAGTGGTGCTTCTGCGAGCCTTGAGCCATTATATGTTACAGGCAAAAGCCCCATTTTCATTGCCTTATATCAAGCAAACTTTGATTAAATACCCACAATTGTGTATCAGCTTTGTACAACTGTTTCATGCCAAAATGCGTCCGCAAGACGTGATATTGGCAAGTGAAGTAATGTCTGACCCTACTTTAACCGTGGAAAATATTGAAGCAACCATTCAAGACACGCTCAAATCCGTGCAAACGCTCGATGAAGACCGTATTTTACGTTGGATACTGGATTTACTGCATGCTTTACTTCGTACCAACTATTATCAGCGTGACGAACAAGGCGAGCGTAAAGACCGCTTGTCGTTTAAATTCTCTGCCAAAGACATTCCAAATTTACCAAAACCCAAGCCGATGTTTGAGATTTTTGTGTATTCGCCAAAAGTCGAAGCCGTGCACTTGCGAGGTGGCAAAGTAGCTCGCGGCGGACTGCGCTGGTCAGATCGCATGGAAGATTTCCGCACCGAAGTATTGGGGTTGGTCAAAGCCCAAATGGTCAAAAATGCCGTGATTGTGCCGGTGGGTTCAAAGGGTGCTTTTATCGTCAAAACCAAGTCGATGAAAGACGGACGAGAAACCTATATGGCAGAAGGTGTGCGTTGTTACCAGACCTTTATTCGAGGGCTGCTTGATATCACCGATAACTTGGTTGATGGTCATGTCGTACCACCTGCCAATACCCTGCGTCATGATGGTGATGACCCATATTTGGTCGTTGCCGCTGATAAAGGCACAGCGACGTTCTCCGATATTGCCAATGCCTTATCGGCTGAATACGGCTTTTGGCTAGGGGATGCCTTTGCCTCAGGTGGTTCAGTCGGTTACGACCATAAGGCGATGGGTATCACAGCAAGAGGGGCGTGGGAATCGGTAAAACGTCACTTCCGAATGATGGGCAAAGACATCCAAAACCCAAACAATCCTAATAATCAATTCACCGTGGTCGGTATTGGTGATATGGGTGGCGATGTGTTTGGCAATGGGATGTTGCTATCGCCCAATATCAAGTTGTTGGCAGCCTTTAACCACCTGCATATTTTTATCGACCCAACCCCTGACGTGGCGGCAGCCTTAAGCGAGCGTGAACGTCTGTTTAATTTGCCCCGCTCAACATGGGACGATTACAACAAAGCCTTGATTAGCCAAGGCGGTGGTGTGTTCTCTCGTCAAGACAAAGCAATCGCCATTAGTTCGGCTATGAAACAAGCATTTACCATCGAAGCCCACAGCCTTACTCCTGATGAATTAATTCATGCCTTACTAAAATCACCTGTTGATTTGATTTGGAATGGTGGTATCGGCACGTATGTCAAAAGCACCCAAGAAAGCCACGCCGATGTTGGCGACCGTGCCAACGATGCGGTGCGGATTGATGGGCATGAACTGCAAGCCAAAGTGATTGGTGAAGGCGGTAATTTGGGCATGACCCAACGTGGGCGCATTGAGTTTGCTCAAGCAGGCGGACGACTCTACACCGATGCCATCGACAACTCGGCAGGGGTTAACTGCTCTGACCACGAAGTAAACATTAAAATCTTACTCGATGGTATCGTGGCACAAGGCGACATGACCGTCAAACAACGCAACGAACTGCTTGCCAGTATGACCGATGATGTCGCAAAGCTGGTGTTGCGTCAAAACTATCTTCAGCCGCAAGCCATCGAACTATCCGCCATGCAGGCAACCGCCAATCTTGGCTTACAACAAAAATTCATGCAGTATCTTGAAAGCGAAGAGCGCTTAGATAGAGCGATTGAATTTTTGCCAAGTGATGAGGAAATCGCCCGCCGTCAAAAAGCCGGACAAGGCTTGACCAATCCTGAGCTGTCAGTGTTGTTGGCGTATGGCAAAATGTGGGTGTATGACCATCTGTTAGAATCCGATGTACCTGATGATGGTTACTTTATTCAAGAAATGCGAAAATATTTCCCTACCGTGTTGTCTGAGCGATACTTTGAGCAAATGCAGCAAAATCCATTACACCGAGAGATTATCAGCACTTATTTGACCAACAGCTTGGTCAATCGCTTAGGTATCGAAGATATCTATCGTATGGTCGATGAGTTAGGTGTATCGATTTCTAGTGTGGTCAAATCCTACAGCGTGATGCGAGATGTGTTTGATATTTCGCAGTATTGGCAGTTGTTTGAAGCCCTAGACAATCAAATCAACTCACAACAGCAGCTAACCCTTGAGTTATGCTTACGTCAGGACCTGACCCAAAGTATGTATTGGCTGATTCAGCAGTTTGGGGAAGACTTTGATGTGACTGCGGTATCGACCCAATTGTCCGATGGCATGGCAAGCTTGACCCATCAAACCTTTGATAACCAGCCTCGTACCAGTTACTTTAGGGATTATCTCGATAAACTCACCACCGAATACAGCGATATCTCATTATTGCAGTCGCATTCTGCAACCTTGCCTGTCTCACCACAGGTGCTAGATGCGGTATGGTTTGCCAAGAAAAATAGCCAAGATGTCGAGCAAGTGACGAAAGTTTACTTCAAGGCATATGAGCTACTGCATATTGATTGGCTATTGATGCAAGTTGAAGCCTTGCCACAGACTAGCTACTGGGAACGTCGCGCCGCTCATGCCCTGCGTGAAGATATCATGACCACGTTTCGCCGTTATGTCAGTCAGTTTTTAGCACAGCCTGACCCACTTTCAGCGATTGAGGCGTTTGCTGCGCAACGTGGCGATACCTTGGCAGAATTGGTACAAGCCAAAGAAGGCGGTTTACCCATTACCTTCGCCATTTTGTCAGTGTTGGTCAGTCAGTTAAAAGAAGGCATTATTGACTAAACTTGTAATCTCTCAACACTAAAGAGGCATAAAACAAGAGGCTTAAAAAGCTGGCATACTGAGAATTAGCTGTATATACATTCTTCGGTTTTATCAGTTTTTTAGGCTTTTTTGTTTTTTTAAGCTTTTTTGTTAGTGCTCAAATGTATCAACCCAGTTCTATGTTAATTTTATGATAATTTGGTCTCGACATTGGGCATACGTGAGTGTGCGTTATCTTAAAATACCAGATTGATGCAAGATAACATTGCATCCTGACATGCTACGACTTGCAAGGTCGCAAGCCGTAAGCCAAAATTTTTGGTCACAAAATGGTCACGTTTTGGTCACAAGCGTTTGGTCACGTTAGTTTTACTTAAATATCAAAAATAGGTATCTTTTCAACTTAACAATCAAAATCAATTTTCCCAATCACATCAAAATAAAAATTCATAAAACAATATATTTTTTAAAATCAATAACTTAGTAAAAAATTTAAGCCAAAAAAAACCTCAAATCAGGGGAGATTTGAGGCATAAAACTTTAAAAATTTCGTTTTTAAATCCACTAAAATAAGTGGCGCAGCGGACGGGACTCGAACCCGCGACCCCCGGCGTGACAGGCCGGTATTCTAACCAACTGAACTACCACTGCACGGTAGCTGATAGCGATGATATAGGTTGGTGGGTCGTGACGGATTCGAACCGCCGACATTCTGCGTGTAAGGCAGACGCTCTACCAACTGAGCTAACGACCC
>NZ_DALZSV010000046.1:0-20610 GCF_032014955.1 Moraxella sp. CTOTU47724 | reverse complement strand
GCGGCTTTTGAGCGATTTGGCTTTGCCCACATAGATGATGTCGCCATTTTTGCCCAGCATTTTGTACACGCCTGGCAAGTTGGGCAGGCGCTTAATCAAGTGATCCAATCGCGCTTTGCGGTCGGCAGTCGCTGCAGCAATTTCAATGGTTGCAGGGTCGATGGCTGGATTCACGCTGCTTTTTCTTTCTTTGGGCATTTGATTTAGTTTACTTTTATATGGTTTTGCTACTATATTTAGTTGTTTTCATTGATTTTCAATCTATATTATAAAATAGTAGCTGAATGTAGAATTCACTGTACTTATAAGAATAACATTTTAAGTAACCCTTTCTACTATAGTTCAACTCACTATTAGTCAATTGCAAAACCCATTAAACAAAAGTCTGTTATAAAACACTCTCTATCTTCGCCTTCTAATTGATTCATTAGATGTCTTAAGTTAAATGGGATACTCTGTGTGATATCAGATTTCAATAATTTCGATACATAAGCATCCTGAAATAAATTTTCGGCTAGAACGAAAATACAAAAATTAATAAGTAATCTTTGTGCTTTCGAATAATTAGATTCAAAATCATATATTAGATAATCAAGAGAGCTTCTTGAAATTTGGTCATTATTCGCATTTTGAATCAAATGTATGTATAAACTATCCAAAATCTCTAGTCTAGTTTCTTCATAACTTAAAGGCATTTGATTTATACTCATATATCACTGTTTTGACTTTTAAGTAATTTCAATCTTAAACTACTAATCCGAACCCCCACTTTTGACACGAATAGTTTGTCCAGCCGGGCGTTTTTTGACCCAATTGATAAATTTTTGCATCTCGGTATGTTCTTTTAGCCGCTCAACCGTATGGTAGTAGCTGGATAATTCTTGGTTGCTAAACACTTCATGCACTTGTGCATGACAAGCAGGACACAGCATGGCGATGTCGTTTTTCATTTCATCACGGCTAAATTCGCGTTTGGTACGGGCTTTGTCGTGGCGGGATTTGGGAATCAGATGATGTTGGGTTAATTCAACTTCATCACGTCCACACAATTCACACGGTGGCGATGGCGCTTTTTCAGCCAAAATCGCCTCCCAGAATGCTGCATCTTCGTTATTTTTTGCTTTACCTTTTGCCATTATTTTGTCACGCTTTGCTATCAGTTGTATCCATCATACAATAGCATTGTTGCTTTGCCAATGACGTGTTGTACCATATCTTTTTTCATGTTAAAACGAGTCTGCCATGTTATCTAAGCTATCCAATTTATCTAAGCTATCTAGGTTATCCAAGCTATCTAAGCTAAGCCAAACCTTTCAATCTCAAGCCAAAGACTACCTTAATCCGTTTCATAACCCGAAGCTGTTAAAGCAGTTTTTTAACTTTTATCCGCCATATTTTGGGGCGGGTATTCGTGTTGACAGCCTTGATTTCGCCAACCACCATATTCGCGTACGTTTACTCTTAAACAAACTCAATCAAAACATCGTTGGCACCCAGTTTGGGGGCAGTTTGTATTCGATGACTGACCCATTTTTGATGATTTTGTTGATGCAAGCGTTGGGCAATGCGTACGTGGTATGGGATAAGTCGGCGAGCATTGATTTTGTTAAAGCGGGCAAAAGCGATGTGTTTGCCGATTTTCACCTTGATGACGCCGAAATCGATACCATAAAAGCCTTGGCAAAGGATGGTAAAGCGGTGTTCCGCAACTATGAGGTACAGGTGGTTGACGACCAAAATGCGGTGGTCGCCACTGTCACCAAAACCCTGTACATTCGGTTACGAGCCTATAGTAAATCAAAAAACCAAACGGTCAGAATTTAGCGGAAGGGCGTTAGTCTTTGACTGCTAAGGTAATGGTATAAGTTTTACCTTGCTTGATTTTATCCGAATTACCAAACACTTCGGTAAATGAGCGTTTCATAAAGTCCCGCAAGCCGTTGATGGTCACCACATAGAACCGTGCGCCACTTTCCATCGCATTGTAGGCATCGAGCAAATACAGATAATGCTGTTCTTTACTGGCTTTGGCAGGTAAGTTACTCATCACTAGGCTAAATTTTTTATCTTTTTCAACATCACGAAAGCCATTGGATAGCTGAACTTGGGCATTATCCAAATGATTTTTTTGGCAGTTAAGTTTGGCGTATTCCACCGCCACAAAGTCTTTGTCGATGAGCAAATGCTGTCCGTTTGGACATTCACGGGCGGCCGTCATACCCAGTACGCCATAGCCACAGCCTAGGTCGATTGAGTTATCATCGTCTTTGAACTCGATATAGTCAAGCAGCATAAGGCTACCCTCATCGAGTTTTTCAGGGGAGAAAATACCCCAAGTGCTGGTAAAGTGAAACGGCTTGCCAAGCACATCTTGGGTGAACTGGATGTCTTCGCGCCAGTAGGCAGATTTTTTGAGTAAGTCGGTGGGGATTTGGTGCATGGAGTTTCCTTTAAAGGTTATATTTTAGGCTTTTGAGCAATAAGTGTGGTAACGGTTTGATGACTAGCAACCCAGTTGGCAGTTTCTTGACAACGATAACCAATAATTTTAATAATTTTGTTATAAATGCTTAATAGTTTTTCATCAAAAATCGGCTCATGATGGGCATTACGAATCGTGACTTCACAAATATGTAATGGAAACAAAAATGCCCCCGAAATTTGAGCATTCCAAAGGTACAATTCAACGGCTTGCTCTCTTGTTTTGGTCTTATTTTCATAAGTTTGCATTCTTTCAAAAGAAAGCGTTTGGAAAATTTGATTAAGCTGTGTTGAATTCATTCAATAAAATCCGTATAATACGTACTATGTGAGCTAGAGGATACGTGAGCGAAAGCTTCCACCTTTAGTATAGTAAAACACCTGTCATTTTGGCAGGTGTTTTGCTTTTTAGACTATATCACCTTACTAAAGCGATTGCCTTCTTTACTCGCCAAATAGCTATCAAACACCATTGCCACATTACGTCCCAAAAGCCGCCCTTTTGGTAGCACCCGAATGCCTTTGGCATCCATATCAACGAGTTTATCCGCCTGCATCTCGCCCAGTTGGCGGATTTCATCAATAAAATAGGTCATCGGGTCAATACTAAAGCGCGCATTCACATCCTTAAAATCAATATAATCATGGCATAGCAGATTCATAATCACATAACGGCGCAGCAAGTCAGGCAAGCGCGCAGAAATCACCTTCACTGCAGGCAATTTTCCTGCATTGATGAGATTTTGATAATCATTCAAATCCGTTGGATTTTGCAAAATATGAAGACCGATTTGGCTAATCGACGACACCCCAAACCCCAGTAAATCACAATTGCCATGCGTGGTATATCCTTGAAAATTGCGGTGCAATTTGCCCTCACGTTGGGCAATCGCAAGCTCATCATCAGGCTTGGCAAAGTGGTCAATGCCGATATATTGATAGCCTGCGTCAGTCAGTGCGTGGATGGTATTACCGAGCATGGTCAGTTTGTCGGCAGGGCTTGGCAAATCCGCTTCATTGATTTGACGCTGACCTTTAAATCGCTCTGGCAAATGCGCATAGTTAAAAACAGACAGACGGTCTGGTGAGATAGCAATGATGCGCTCAACCGTATTGCGCATGCTATCCACCGTTTGGTGCGGTAACCCATAAATCAAGTCAATATTGATAGAATGAAACCCAAGGCGGCGAGCTTCCGTCATCACACCTCGAATCAATTCTTCTGACTGCACGCGATTGACGGCAATTTGTACTTTTTCTTGCAAATCCTGCACACCAAAGCTCACCCGATTAAACCCAAGTCCACGCAATATCTCAAGCGTGGTCGGACGCAATTCGCGTGGGTCAATTTCAATCGAATAATCAGCGGTAGGTTTATCGCTAAAAGTAAATTGGGTTTGCAAAAAGTTCCACAATTTGACCAGCTCATCATCGGTCAAAAAGGTGGGTGTACCGCCGCCAAAATGCACTTGTTCGACGATAGGGTCCCCTTGCATCAAGCTGCGTTTATGCCGAATTTCGGCAAAAAGATACGCTAAATAGTCGCCTGAATCACTGTTTTTCTTGGTGATGATTTTATTGCAGCCGCAGTAATAGCACAGATGGCGACAAAATGGGATGTGAAAATATAAGGACACTGGCACCCGTGGGTCTTTTTCTGCCAAAACGCGGGCTTCCATGCCGTCAGCAATCGGGGCAAATTCTAGTGCGGTTGGGTACGAGGTATAACGGGGACCTGAGCGGTTGTATTTATTGATGATAGCTTCATTAAACAAATGGGTTTGGGTCGTGTAGCTACGATTGGCATTGGCATACGGATTTTCGATGATTTCGACAGGACGATCAAAGGTGGGCAGTTCGCTGTCAGATAAAGGGCGAGTTTGGTCTGTCATAATAGTCTCGTATAGCGTGTAGCGTAAAATTCTCGGAATATTGGTTGTGATTATAACATAGTCATCATAGATAGCCGATGATGAGAAAATAGATGAATTATGCTATGATTTAGTCGTTTTTTATCAAAAATTGTCTAGTTACTGCCATAAAAAAACGGCCTGTCTTGTGTCAAGGTAGCCGCCAAGTGGTTGAAAAAGGATTTTAAAAATGTCGTTTGCTCAAGTATATACGCGCTCGGTGGTGGGTTTAAACGCGCCAAGCGTGATGGTAGAAGTACATTTATCGCAAGGATTGCCTGCAGTCACCATGGTTGGCTTACCCGAAGCAGCGGTGCGCGAGAGTAAAGATAGGGTGCGCTCTGCAATTATCAACTCGGGTTTTCAATTTCCCAATCGCAGATTAACTATCAACCTTGCCCCCGCGGATTTACCCAAAGATGGCGCACGGCTTGATTTGCCGATTGCCATAGGTATCTTGGCAGCGAGTGGTCAAATTGATGAAACCGTGCTTGCGCAGTACGAGTTTATTGGCGAATTGGCGCTCAATGGCGATTTACGAGCCATTGCTGGGGCGTTGGCAGTATCACGGGCACTCAAAGCAGACCAGCGCACCTTGATTGTTCCCAAAGACAATGCCGATGAAGCGGTCAAAGTCGATGGCGTGAAGGTGTTGCAAGCCGATACCCTCAAAGCTGTGTGCCAACACTTGATGAATGAGCAACAACTCAGCCAAGCCGAGCATAAGACATCTTACCAATCAGCTAATTATCAGCTAGATTTAGCCGATGTCAAAGGACAACACCAAGCCAGACGTGCGTTAGAGATTGCGGCAGCAGGCGGACATTCGCTACTATTTTGTGGCTCACCTGGGACAGGCAAAACCTTGATGGCATCTCGCCTACCCACCATTTTGCCACCGCTCAACGACCATGAAGCGCTTGAGGTTGCCAGTATTTACTCGATTGCCAACAGTGATTATGACTACGGCACACGCCCTTTTCGCCAAGTCCATCATACTACCTCAGCGGTGGCGCTAGTGGGCGGCGGCTCATCGCCCAAACCCGGTGAAATCACGCTCGCCAATCGGGGGGTGTTATTTTTGGATGAGATTCCAGAGTTTGATCGCAAGGTGCTTGAGGTACTCAGACAGCCCATTGAGAACAAAGAAATTGTCATCAGCCGTGCCAACTCTCAAGTGCGATTTCCTGCCAATTTTCAGCTGGTAGCAGCGATGAATCCCTGCCCCTGTGGCTACTATGGGGATAAATCAGGTCGCTGCCAGTGCCGACCTGAGCAAATCAAACGCTATCAAGAAAAGCTATCAGGACCTTTGCTTGACCGTATTGATTTGCATATTACCGTGCCTGCGCTGCCTGCCAGTGATTTGCAGTCAGCACAGAGGGGTGAGTCTTCTGCGGTAGTGCGTGAGCGGGTGATACAAGCCTATCAGCGTCAGCAAGCGAGACAAGGCAAAGCCAATAATGAACTCTCCCCCAGTGAACTTGACCAATTTGCACCGCTTGGCGATGCAGAAAGTCGTATTTTAGCAATGGCTCAAAGTCGGCTGAATCTGTCCGCTCGCGGCTATCATCGCGTCCTTCGCGTCGCCCGCACGATTGCGGACTTGGCAGGTAGTGAAGCAATCCAAACCGCGCATTTAACTGAGGCACTCAGTTATCGTAGTCAATTAACGAATGCCTAATTTTCGTGCTAACTCACCATACAACCAGCCTATAAAAACGGATGCTCGCGAAAAAACGTGGGCGGCAGGTTATCGTATTGGGTGTCGTTGACGTATTTGGCTTCAAACTGTTTTTTTAGCGCTTTATAATCCGCATTGGCTCGGCATTCATCCCATTTTTGCTTAAAAATTTGCGCGGATTGGGCTTTGATTTGTGCGGATTCAAGCTGCTGTGATTGCTGCGGCAATTGCTCACGCCCATGCGCCCCACTTTGTCCTTTTTTAGCATCAGGGACAGCGCCGTCATATTTTTTGCCACCTTTGTGATTGGCATAACGACGTGAGCGCGTATAACCCATTTGGATAAATTTACGCGCCATATCAGCACCGACAAAATCCCCTTGGGCAAGGTAGTCCAAAAACATCGCATAGATGGTATCACTGCTCTCACGCGCAAGTTCTGGCGTAGCAAATCGCCAATGCGGTAAAATCTCGGATTTATACGGCTCTACCAATAACACCCCTTGCTCACCGCGCCCCACCCGATACAACGCTGGATGCTCGCGAAAATTCAGCGTGTCAAAGTTGAGATGATAGTTAAACTCGTGCATGACTCAAAAACTCGGTCAGCGTGGCAAAGTCATCAAAGGTTTGGGTCGGATGATAATCGCGAATATCCTGCCCATAATTATAGCCATACGACAACCCAAGCGTATCCATGCCCGCGTTTTGCCCTGCCAAAATATCGTTTTTGGAATCACCAATCATATAGCTTTGAGCGATGCTAAAGCCCAGTTTGTCACAGACGTGCAGTAGCGGCATCGGGTCAGGTTTTTTGGCAGGCAAACTATCGCCACCCAAAATATAGGCAAAAAGGGCTTGCCAACCCAATTTTTCGACAATCGCAGGAACAAAATCAATGGGTTTATTGGTGGCAATAGCGAGGGTATAGCCTTGCTCTTTAAGCTGACGCAACCCTTCGCCCACCCCTGCATAGGGCTGGGTTCTGACACAGGTGTTTTGATGGTAGTAGTCAAAGAATAGAGCAAGCGCCTGATTGGTATCATCTTCCGTGAGATTGGGGTCAATGGTTTGTGAGCCTGATAAGGCACGTTGCACCAATACTTTGCCGCCATTGCCCACCCAGTTGCGGATGACATCTTCGCTAAAGTTGGCTTTGCCAAGCGCGGTTAACATCGCATTGACGGCGTCAGCCAAATCTGGCACGCTATCAATCAACGTACCGTCCAAGTCAAAAATAAGTAACGATTTTTGGGTGATATTTTCCCCAGTGGATGGGGGGATTGGGCTATTAAGTGATTCGCTAGACATGGTGTTTCCTATCGTTTTTTCACCAAAAATTAATAGGCTACAGTGTAGCAGAATCACTTAAAAATACCATGCAACCGTCCATTAAAATAACCTAACCCTGACAACCAATTCCGGCTAAGAGCAGGTTTGACTAAAAAACGTTAGTTTTCGCCATTACTCGGTTGATAATCTAGTGAGGCATCAGCGATTTCATTGCTAGCTTCGGGATTCAGCGCGCTGTCCTTTTTGGCGCCCAGTTTTTGATAACGCACATCTTCACCGGTAATACAAAAAATCAATTGCTCAGAGATATTACGCGCATGCGCACCAATACGCTCTATCGAACGTAGCACCCATAAAATATCAATGACTTTTGCTACATAGCGACCATCTTCCATGATGTATGTCATCATCGCGCGTGACGCAGATTTGTACATTGCATCAATTTCACTATCCTGCTCTATCACTTGGTAAGCACCTGTTGCATCAAACTTGGCAAAGGCTTCTAGCGCATTTTTTAGCATCATCTGCACAAAATTACCCATTTGATGCGCTTCATGATACCCAATCGGTGATTGACCTTCACGGGTGGCACGGCGCGCCATCTTGGCGATTTTTTTGGCTTCATCACCAATACGCTCAATGTCAGCACTGCATTTGCTCACTGCCATGATTAGGCGTAAGTCGGTAGCAGCAGGTTGACGACGTGCCAATACTTTGACCACCGAATCATCAAGCTGCTGCTCAGTAAAGTTGATTTCTTTGTCACCATCAATGACATCTTCGGCAAGCGCCACATCACTTTTTACCAAAGATTCAATTGCTTTGGTGAGATTGGCTTCTGCCATGCCACCCATTTTTAAAAATAAATTGACCAAGTTTTGTAAATCTTGGTCATAACTTTTTGATAAATGCTCACCAATTAAATTCATATTTCCCTTCCTAACTCATGGATTGTGACTCATGGACTGTGCAAAATTGTGATTAAAAAAGACGTTAAAGAAAAGCTAACTATAACTAAAAATTACGACAAAATGATGAAAAATAGCGCGCCTATTCGCTGATATTGCATCATATAAACCGAGCAAAAAACCTAACAAACATTTCAATGTCATCAAACTTTAACATAACCGTAATAGATTTGACATTTTGTTACATTAACATGGCAACAATTTTTCAGCTTTGGGTGATTTAAAACGCGACATATTGGTTGGCGACTCCCAAGCTAAGTTACCATCTTCCCTGACAATCATCTCATTTGTCCATCAAGGAATTATTATGAAACTATCACATTTAATCGTCAGTGTGGCATTCGCTGCTGTAGGCGTACAAGCCAATGCTGTCAACATCACAGGCGCTGGTGCAACCTTCCCACAACCTGTTTACTCAAAATGGGCGAGCGACTACCAAAAAGCAACAGGCAACCAAGTAAACTACCAAGGTATCGGCTCTTCAGGCGGTATCAAACAAATCCAAGCAAAAACGGTTGATTTTGGTGCCACTGATGCGCCCATGAGCCCAGCAGAGCTAAATGCCAGCGGCTTAATCCAATTCCCCGCAGTCATTGGCGGTATCGTACCTGTGGTCAACATCGCTGGCGTCAAACCCGGTCAATTAAAACTATCGGGCACCGTCCTTGCTGACATCTATATGGGCAAAATCACTACTTGGAACGATGCACGTATCCAAGCATTAAACCCAGGCGTTGCCCTACCTGCCGCTAAGATTACAACTGTTAATCGCTCAGACGGTTCAGGTACCACTTTCGTATTTACCAACTACCTAAGCCAAGTATCAAGCGATTGGAAAGCAAAAGTAGGCGCGGACAAAACCGTTAAATGGCCTAATGCTGCAGCAAGCGTAGGCGGTAAAGGTAACGAAGGCGTATCAAGCAACGTACAACGTGTTGCAAACTCCATCGGTTATGTTGAGTATGCTTACGCAAAACAAAACCGTTTAGCTTATACCCAACTTCAAAACCGCGCCGGTAAATTTGTACTACCAGACGATTCAACGTTTGCAGCCGCATCAAACATTAACTGGGCACAATACCCTGGTTTTGCGGTGACGATTACTAACATGCCAGCAGCCAACGCTTGGCCAATCTCTGCAGCGACGTTCATCCTCGTACCTCGTACGGGCGGTGCAAAAGCCAAAGAAGCGCTTAAATTCTTTGATTGGTCATTCAACAATGGTGACGCAATGGCTACTTCTCTTGACTACGTACCACTACCAGCAGCAACTAAAGCTGCGGTTCGTAAAGAATGGACGAAAGTTAAATAGAACGTTGCATAATCGCATAAATATAAAAACCCTACCGACTGGTAGGGTTTTTTATTTTAACATACCTTATCAAAAACCCGCTTTAAATCAGCTGATTATCTAGCACTTTGACTGTGTTATCGGTCAGATTGCCCGCAGCTTTTTGTAGGTCAATGTAGGCATTTAGATAATCAAAATACGCATTAATCAAATCGCGTTTGGCAGCGTGATATTGACGCTCTGCCAGTAGTGTATCTACCATCGAGCGCACCCCCAAGTCATAGCCTGTTTTTGACGCTTGGGCGACGCGGCGATTGGCATCCACGGCAACTTGCTGGGCTTTAATCGTGGCACGCTGTGCGACCAAATTTAGATACGCTTGGCTAGTCTGAGTCATCGCGGCTTGGTACGCATAGGCGAGGCGACTTTTTGCCGCTTGCGCCTGCAAATTGCCTTGCTCAACGCCTGCGCGTGTCCGCCCACCGGTATAAAACGGGAAATCCACTTCTACCCCAAAGCTATAATTGGTGCCATCAATAGCGCTTTGATTATTATGGGTATAATCTTGCCACCCCACATTGCCTACCAAATCGACGCGGGGGTAGATATTGGCTTTGAGATAGTCGACTTGTTTGTTGGCAATCGCCACTTGGGTTTGTGCTAGCTGAATATCGAGATTGTTATTTTGTGACTGTTGCATCCAGTTTTCGATACTTTGACTTGCCACCAGATTCAAATCAGGCGGTAACTTGATACTGTCTAGCTGATTGATTGGTTGACCGGTGAGCAGTGATAACTGCTGTTTGGCATTTACGATTGCCACATCATTATTGGCAATAGAGGCGCTGACGCTTTCAAGCCTTGCACGGCTTTCTTCGGTATCTACCCGCGCCGCTACCCCTTGCGCGAGTCTCGCTTGCATCATGTCATTTTGTGCTTTGAGTGCGGTGAACTCGGCATTGAGGCTATCCGTCATCGCTTCAGCGCGCAATACATTGAGATAGGCTTTGCTGATTTGCTCGATTAGTTGTTGGTGCTGCTGTAATAGCTGGATGTCATTGGCTTGACTGGCGAGCACGGCTTTTTCATAGTTTGCCCATTTATCAGCACGAAACAAGGCTTGGCGCAGTCCGATACCAATTTGGCTTGCGGTATTGCCCGTGTCCGGGATGTTATCGTCTTTGGGATAAAACTGGTTATGTTTGACACTGCCTTGTAGTCCCACTTGCGGCAGCATATCGCCAAACGCTAGCTGCACATTTTTTTGCGTTGCCAGATAGTCATATTGCTGCCCTGCCCAATTGCCATTGGTGCGCTGGGCTGCGCTATACAATTCCCACAAATCCTTTGCCATCGCGGCTGGGCTGAGGGACATCGACCCTATCAATGATACTGCCATCGCTCCTAACCGCCATCGGGTGCCAGGCGCTTTACGATTCCACAAACAGATGCATTCCATATCAATAATTACAACATTTTCAACAACCAAGGAGCCTCTATCATACCGATAGTTGTCAAAAAAATCAGTAATTTAGTTGAGTAAATCATAGTCACAAAATGGCTAAAAATCTATTAGGTAAACCTGTGAGTTTTTGTTAATATGGAGGTATTGACTCGGGGTGCAGTTGGGTGACATACCAGCGGCTGAGACATACCCGTCGAACCTGACACGGTTAATACCGTCGTAGGGAAGTCGTCTATTAGGTTAGTTAGACCAGTATTTTTCTAGAATTAGTTTTTTCTAGAATCAGTTTTTTAGAAACAGTCACACTCACCTATCTTCGCCCGAGTCCAGCAAACCATCACTTCATAACATAACATGGACTCGCTATGAACCAACTTACCAACGTTACCCACAAAACCCCTGCCCACCGTGACCCTACCGATGACCGCTTTGAAGAAGAAGCGCGTGACTTAACCCGTGCCTTGCCGGCATCTCGCAAAGTCTATATCCAAGGCTCACGCCCTGACATCCAAGTGCCAATGCGGGAAATTACTTTGACCGATACCCCAGTGGGCGGTTTTGGCAAGGCAGAAGGCGAAAAAAACCCACCGTTTTATGTGTATGACACCTCAGGGGTATATACCGACCCCAATGTCGAAATTGACTTGACCAAAGGCTTACCAAAACTGCGTCAACCTTGGATAGAAGCGCGCGGCGACACCGAGCAGCTTGCCAAACTCTCAAGCCAATACGGCAACGAGCGTGCCAATGACATCGCCACGGCTAACCTGCGCTTTGGGCATATCGACAAGCCAAGACGGGCGATCAATGGCAAAAATGTCACCCAAATGCACTACGCCAAACAAGGCATCATCACCCCAGAGATGGAATACATCGCCATCCGTGAAACCCAAAAGCAGCATGAACTGACTGATGGGCGTCAGCACGCTGGTAACAACTTTGGTGCCAATACCCCCAAACTCATCACCCCAGAATTTGTGCGTGCCGAAGTCGCCGCAGGACGGGCGATTATTCCCAATAACATCAACCACCCCGAATCAGAACCGATGATTATTGGGCGCAATTTTTTGGTCAAAATCAATGCCAATATTGGTAATTCAGCCTTGGGCTCTAGCATTGACGAAGAAGTTGCCAAGATGACTTGGGCTACCCGTTGGGGCGCGGACACCATCATGGACTTATCAACCGGTAAGCATATCCATGAAACCCGTGAATGGATTATCCGTAACTCCCCGGTGCCTATCGGTACCGTACCGATTTATCAAGCCCTAGAAAAAGTGGATGGCGTTGCCGAAGATTTGACATGGGACATCTTTAAAGACACCTTGATTGAACAAGCCGAGCAAGGCGTCGATTATTTTACCATTCACGCGGGTGTACTGCTACGCTACGTACCGGTGACCGCCAATCGTTTGACGGGTATCGTCAGCCGCGGCGGCTCGATTATGGCGCAGTGGTGTCTTGCCCATCATAAAGAGAATTTTCTTTATACCCACTTTGAAGAAATTTGCGAGATTATGAAAGCCTACGATGTGGCGTTTAGTCTGGGTGATGGTTTGCGCCCCGGTTGCCTACAAGACGCCAACGATGATGCGCAGTTTGGTGAGCTCAAAACCTTGGGCGAGCTGACCCAAGTGGCATGGCAACATGATGTACAAGTTATGATTGAAGGTCCAGGGCACGTTGCCATGAACCGTATCAAAGAAAACATGGACTTACAGCTTGAAGTCTGTAAAGAAGCGCCTTTTTACACACTTGGACCTTTGACGACGGATATCGCGCCAGGCTATGACCATATCACCTCCGCCATTGGTGCGGCGATGATTGGTTGGTATGGTACGGCCATGCTGTGTTATGTGACGCCAAAAGAGCATTTAGGTCTGCCGAACAAAAAGGATGTCAAAGACGGTATCATCACTTACAAAATCGCAGCACATGCAGCAGATTTGGCAAAAGGACACCCAGGTGCCCAAGCACGGGATAACGCCTTGTCAAAAGCGCGTTTTGAGTTTCGTTGGGACGACCAGTTTAATCTGTCACTTGACCCAGACACGGCTCGTGAATTCCATGATGAAACCTTGCCAAAAGAGGCACACAAATCGGCGCATTTTTGCTCGATGTGTGGTCCAAAATTCTGCTCGATGAAAATCACCCAAAACGTGCGGGATTATGCAGCAGGGCTTGAGTTTAATAAGCCACAGCTTGGGCAAGACATTACCCCTGATACAGGCGAGTTATCGGATGCCAGCCACGCTATCAAGCAGGTGGATACGGAATTGGTCGGGCAAGTCGGTGAAGCGTCTGCCGATGAAGTCCGCCTAGGCATGGAGCAGATGAAGCAAAAATTTATTGAAGAAGGCAAACAGCTGTATAAAGAAGTTTAAGCCCCAGCTAATCTAACGCCGCTATGATGTACAGCCGCTAGCATAGTCAACTTGCCAAATACTGGTTGCAGCTTAGCGGCTTTTTTACACCAATTTTTATCATATTTTTTATTGATTTTTCAATCAGTTACCTGTTATGGTAGTGCCTTTTTAATGTGCCATTAATTAAAGTTAAAAAAAACGCGCGAACCTATAACAGCTACTAATTTGCAAAGTCGTTTAACCCGCAAGTTGCAAATCGTATTTAATTGAATTAAAAAAACAAGCGTACTACAAAGAAATCAAGAGGTTTTTATGCACCCTAAAATGCTAACAGCTTTGACCCTTGCCGTGCTTGGCTCAGTGGTTACACATGTCGGGGCTGCGCATGCAGCGCCTACTAATCCCACGCCTGCCCGTGCTGCCAACCAAACTGCACCTACTCTGCTACAGCAAAATCTATTGACTTTAATCAAAGCTGGTCAAGCGATGGAAGCTGAGACCCAAGTCAAACAAGCTGAAATCGAAAAAAAATACCAGCCTAAAGTCGCTGAAGCCAAAACCGATGCCCAAAAAGCCGCGATTCAGACCCAGTTTTTAAATGAGGTGATTGCCTATAAAAGCTATCAAAAACAAAAATTTGCGGCAATCAAATTGACCGAGCCAAGCGTATCAAACTTGCGTGACCAATATATCGAAACGCTAAATAGCGATATCGCTGCCGCTCAAATCGTCATCGCCAATCCAAAACCGACCGCTGACTCTAAGAAAAAATTTGCAGAACAACTCACCAAATCAAAAAATTTAACGCTAGCAGTGCGTAATGGCTTAGAAACCCTAATGAAAAAAGCGGGTTTTAAAAAACAAGTGCTACAACCCAAAACCAAATAAGCATTCGTTAATAAAAAAGCCGAAACACTTTGATGGTGTTTCGGCTTTTTTGTTGCATAAGCAGTTGATGCTAATCTTTCAGCCCAAGCACATCTTGCATATCAAACTGTCCCGTTTGCTGCTCATTGACCCATACCGCCGCACGCACCGCCCCTGCGGCAAAGGTCATGCGCTCACGGGCTCTATGGGTGATTTCAACTATTTCGCCATCGGCGATAAACATCACCGTATGGTCGCCGACAATCTCGCCACCGCGAATGGCATGGATACCAATCTCGCCTGCTTTGCGCGCGCCAGTTTGACCTTCTCGACCATAGATCGCCACGTCTTTTAGGTTTTGACCGCGTCCTTTGGCAACCGCTTCAGCCATCATATAAGCGGTGCCCGATGGCGCATCAATTTTGTGTTTATGGTGGGCTTCGATGACTTCGACATCGGCGCTGTCACCAAATGCTTTGGCAGCCATTTCAAGCAGCTTAAGGGTTAAATTCACCCCAGTTGAGTAGTTGCCTGCATACACGATGGCGATTTTTTCACTTGCTTGTTTTAAGATGGCGTTTTGCTCATCATTTAGGCCTGTTGTCCCAATGACCATATTGACGCCTTTGGCAGCACAAAGTTGTAAATTTTTGGCAGTCGACTCAGGCAAGCTAAAATCTATGAGCACATCAATATCATGAATAACCCCTGCCAAGTCATCGACCAAAGCGACATTAGTTTTGTCAAGATTAACTAGCTCGCCTGCATCCACGCCCAACAAGCTTGAGCCTTGACGCTCTATCGCCCCTGCAAGGGTAGTTTGTGGATTTTGTGCCACCGCTTGAATCAGCATACGTCCCATGCGCCCACCTGCGCCTATGACCCCGATTTTTACCATTTGCTTATCCTTTATCTCGCCCAATTACCTAGTATAACTTTCTGATTTGATCTTCTAGCCTGATTTTCTAGTATAACTTTTTAAGTTCAAATCATAACAGCTTGTCTCGCTGAATCCTAGCTTAACTCAATACTGGCGTATGCCAAAAAAAACCCTTGCAATCATTACAAGGGTTTAATGTTTCACGTGAAACTTCTATAAAACACTATAAACCAATAAAACCTAGTCAAACAAAACCTAGTCAAACAAATCTTTGACATCTTCTTTGAGTTTATCAAAGAAGGATTTTTTCTGAGGTGATTGCTGATGATCACCCATGGATGATTGTAGCTGACGAAGTAGCTCTTTTTGTTCGTTGTTGAGATTGGTCGGTGTCTCCACCACCACACGGCATAACAAGTCACCTTTCATCGTCGTGCGCACGGGGGTAACGCCTTTGCCTTTGATACGGAATACTTTGTGGCTTTGGGTGCCTTCAGGAATGCGTAAATTGATACGTCCTTCAAGCGTTGGCACCTCCACCTCACGACCTAAGGCTGCATCCGCAAAGCTGATTGGCACATCCATGTATAAGTCAGCGCCTTCACGGGTAAAAATAGGGTGCTGTGCCACACGGATTTCAACATACAAGTCGCCGCTTTCACCGCCGGTAATCGCTTCACCTTCGCCCGTTAAACGTACCCGATCGCCATTGTCGATACCGGCAGGAATGGTGACTTCAAGGGTGCGTGATTTTTCTTTAACACCCGAGCCATGACAGTCATTGCAAGGATTTTTGATTTGTTTACCTGAGCCGCCACAGTTTGGGCAGGTTTGTTGCACAGCAAAAAAACCTTGCTGCATACGTACCACACCCGCGCCACCACAAGTTGCACAGGTGACGATATCGCTGCTGTCTTTGGCGCCCTTACCATCACAAGTTTCACAGGGGGCAGGTGCGGTAAAGGTAATTTCTTTTTTTGTCCCTTGTACCGCTTCTTCAAGCGTCAAATCGAGCATATAGCGTAAATCTGAGCCGCGTCTGCTACGTCCACCCCCTGTGCGACCCCCAAAGATGTCGCCAAAAATGTCTTGGAAGCCGCCCGCGCTGCCACCACGACCGCCGCCCATGCCACCAAAAATATCGCCAAAAATATCTTGGAAGTTTCCACCGCCAAAACCGCCACCGCCCATGCCATTCTCAAACGCGGCATGCCCCATACGGTCATACGCTGAACGTTTGCTATCATCACTTAGCACTTCGTATGCCATCGAGGCTTCTTTGAATTTTTCTTCGGCGGCAGGGTCATCAGGGTTACGGTCTGGATGGTATTTCATCGCAAGTTTGCGGTAGGCTTTTTTGATTTCTTGTTCATTAGCGGTTTTATCTACCCCTAATACTTCATAAAAATCGCGTTTTGACATAGTAACTCCTTTGGCAGCATAGTTTTGACAGTACGGAAGAGTGGATTCGACCGGTAGCAACGTTTAACAGCTGCCAAACCTTTGAAAGACTAAAATTTAAAAATATGCAATATAGTGGCGATTTTTGTTAAATAATCAAGCAAATAATCGGCTATCAGCGCAAAAATATTTTCCTTTTTTTGCAAGAAAAATACGCAACAGCCTAGCCCATTGTTTTAAACTAATTAGCAAACTTTAACCCTGATAGTGATTTATGAAAAAAGTATTATCTTTGCTAATCATCCTTGCACTGATTGTCGTCGCATGGGTATTCGCCTCCCCTTATTGGGCAGTGTACCAACTGAAAAAAGCCTATGATGCACAACAAGCAGACACTATCAGTGCAGCAATTGAATTTACGCAACTGCAGCAAAGTATCAAATCACAGTTAACCCCTGTATTAATAGAAAAAGCCAGTCATATCGCAAAATCCCCGATTTTGCAGATGCTCAATATCGCGCTAAACCCTGATGACTTAGTGAATAAAATGGTTAATCAAGCCGTGGATAATACCGTCACGCCAGAGGGCGTACAGTATGCGATGACAGGACAAGCGACCAGCGAGCTGCTCAAAACAAATGTCAAACTACTGGGGGGCTTGGTGGCCGTAGCGATGGATAAGATTGATATTAAAGACTTGATTTTGGCGCGCAATTCAGCTGAGCTTAACCAAAAAATCAAACAACAACTGCAATCGCCTAATCCCAATGCCACCACAGCAACATCGCAGACCCAACCGACCACCCACTATTGTGGTTTTAACTGTTTTGAAGTCACCGGACAGCTGCGTGGCTACCCCTTAACGCTCCGCTTGCAGCGCCAAGGGCTTATTCATTGGAAAATTGTGGGTGTGACGCTGCCGCTAAATGCTTAAAACTGGTCAATTTCTTCAGCGGTCAAAAACCGGCTTTCGCCTTTTTCTAATCCTGCTAAGGTAATGTTACCGATGCTGGCACGGTGTAGCCCAATGACTTTATTGCCAAAGTAGCCCATCATGCGTTTGACTTGGTGGTATTTGCCTTCCGTGAGTACCAGCTTGGCATGGGTAGCATCAGAAAAACTTAACTCAGCGGGTTTGGTTTTATCATACTCGTCTTCAAGCATGATGCCTTTTGCCAATTCTTTGATAGCAAATGCCTGTTGTGCTTCAGTCATTGGCTCGGCAAGGGTCAACTCATACACCTTTGCCACATGATGTTTGGGGCTAGTAACGCGGTGCAAAAAGCCACCATCATCGCTAAGTAGCAGCGCACCGGTGGTGTCGACATCGAGTCGCCCCGCAATCCTCAAACTACCTAGCTGCGGTACATCAATCAAGTCTGTGACAATCGGCCACTCTTTTGGCTTTAGGGTGCACTCAAAGCCTTCTGGCTTATATAACAGTAAGTAGCGATTGCCCATCGCGACTGATAACGGCTCACCCGCCCATTCGATATCGTCACCCACTTCATCGATATGTAGGCTTGAATCTTTGACCACCTCGCCATTGACAGTGACTTCGCCTGCGTGCAAGATTTTTTTGCAGTCTTTACGCGATAGCTCGGTGGCTTTGCTTAAAAATTTGTCTAAACGCATTTTTTTGTTATCCTAGTGCTTGTTTTGTTTATTGTAACATAGATTAACCATGACCTATTACACGCTTAGCGACCCATGTGCTGCCACACTTGAGATTAAAAAAAGCCAATTTTTGGGCTTTGGCTTTGCCATTGATAGCCGCGAGCAATTAATGTTTCACGTGGAACAATTACGCAATCAGTATCCCGATGCGCGCCATGTCTGCTATGGCTATATTATTGGCGACCCACACAACACCACGTCGGCAGGTTTTGATGATGATGGTGAGCCCAGTGGTACGGCAGGCAGGCCGATTTTAAACGTGTTACAACACAAGGGAATTGGTAACTGCGTGGTCATTGTGGTGCGTTACTTTGGCGGTATCAAACTTGGTGCAGGTGGGCTGACACGTGCCTATAGCAGCACCGCGCAGGCCGTGGTTGATAACATGAATTTGCACGCGTTTGTGCCGTTAAGCCTGATACTGATTGAAACCGATTTTGCCAATGAGTCCTTTGTCCGTCATGTGTTGAATGAGCTTAATGCCACGATTTTAGCAGTGGATTATGGCGCAGATGTAGTATTAACAGTGGAAATAGCTAAGCAATCTATCACAGATTTAAATGAAAAAATCGGGTTTTATGGAGCCATTAAAAATGAATAAGGATAATGTAAAAATTAGAAAGGCTAAGATTTCAGATACTCAAATATTATCACAACTCGTTCTATCATTATCTCACTACTATTTAGCAGATAAAACTAACCAATTACCCAACTGGCTTGTAGATAGCTTTACAGAAAAACAATTTTTGGCAAGAATAAATAGTCCAGAATACGTCCATTTCGTTGCTGAAGTTAATAATAGAATCATTGGGTTTATTGTAATAAAGCAACCAAATCATCTTTATCATCTGTTCGTTCACGAATGCTATCATGGGCAAGGGATTGGCAGACAGTTATGGCAATATGCTTATCATAAATTACAACTTGATAGTCAAAAAAATATTATTGTTAGGGCCTCTCTCTACGCAGTGCCAATTTACGAAAGATTTGGTTTTATACGAGCTGATAATATTCTTGAGAAAGATGGTCTAAAATTTTTGCCCATGCAAAAAAATCAAAATAGCTAACATTTTCCACTTTATAGCTAGGGCAAAAGCAGTAAAATAAAGCAAATAAAAATTTCTAGGTAACTTATGACGACCATACACCAACTTGCTTTGCTCCCCTTTCGCACCCCGTTTTTCTTAGCCAACCCCCACGTTCAAACCATTTTACCCAAGTTTATCAAACTGCCAAAACCTAACTATCAGCGTCGGCTTCACCCTGACCGCACCGGCACCACCCAAGTGGCTTATGACTTTGTGTTTGCCAATACCGACAATCAGCCAAACCTTGATAAGCCATTGGCGGTGATGTTTCATGGGCTTGAAGGCAGCAGTGATAGCCATTATGCCATTGCCTTTACCCACCAAGCGCACCGATTGGGGTATGATGCGGTTATCGTCCATTTTCGCGGCTGTGGCGGGGTGGATAATACCTCAGAATTGGACTATAACGCGGGTGATACCGCCGAAGCGGTGCATATGTTTGACCTGCTAAAAACTCAGTACGGTTATAGCCGAATTGTAGCCAGTGGCGTGTCGCTCGGCGCCAATATGCTGGCGCGTTATATGGGTGAACAAGGCGATGCAGCTACCTGTGAAGCAGCGGTGGTGATTTCTGCGCCCGTCGATTTGACGACCTCGGCAAAAGCCATGCATCGTTTTGTCGCCAAACGCGTGTATACGCCTTATTTGCTCAATCCTTTATTGCAAAAAGCCTTAAAAAAGGTAGACGAGCCAGCATTAATCAACGCCTTAAAAAATATCAAGATGATTGATGAGTTTGATGAGCTGTATACCGCGCCGCGCCATGGTTTTGGTACGGGGGCGAATTATTACATCCAGGCCTCTGCCCTACCTGTACTCAAAAATATCACTAAACCCACGCTGATTATCACTGCCAAAGACGACCCATTTTTGGGCATTCTTGCCACCCAAGACGATGTGTCACCTTGTGTGCGCTTACTGTATAGTCAGCATGGCGGACATGTGGGCTTTGTGCAATTACAAAACAAAAAACTCAATGTGAATTGGCTGCCTAGCACCAGCTTTAAATTTTTTCAGGCTTGTACTGACTGATTGCTATGGCTTCAATAAAAAACGCCATCACAATGACGGCGCTTTTTATTGATTAAAGTTAATGAGGGGTTTTTTAACATTATAAAATGCCGTAATTCACCATGGCTTTAGCAATCTTGTTAAAACCTGCTAGATTGGCGCCTTTTTTATAATCAATGCTGCCATCCGCTTGTTTACCATGGTTAAAACAATCGTCATGGATATTTG
>NZ_DALZSV010000045.1:0-20681 GCF_032014955.1 Moraxella sp. CTOTU47724 | reverse complement strand
AAATCCGCGGTCAAATCTTGACGACCGCCTTTGAGATGACTTTCAACCATCATCCCAATAATCGAGCGATTACCGTGTTTGATTTGCTCAGCGATATTTTGAATGACCATCGGTTGCAGGTAAGGGTCTTTATTTGAATTGGCATGGCTTGAGTCAATCATGATTTTACCTGAGACTTTACCTTTGGCAAGTTCATTTTCCGCTTGGGCAACGGCAGTGGCATCATAGTTGGGTTTGCCATTACCGCCACGAAGCACCACATGACCGTATGGATTACCTTTTGATTTGATAATCGACACCAGACCATCGGCAGATAGACCTAAAAAGCTATGACCAGATTTCACCGCTTGCATGGCATTGACAGCCACTGTCATACCGCCGTCTGTACCGTTCTTAAAGCCAACTGGACAAGACAGACCTGAAGACATCTCGCGGTGAGTCTGACTCTCAGTGGTACGTGCGCCAATCGCTGACCAGCTGATTAAATCTTGGATATACTGCGGTGTATTGGGATCAAGCGCTTCGGTTGCACAAGGTAAGCCTTTTTCATTCAAATCAAGCAGCAGTTTGCGCGCAACACGCAAGCCCTTATTGATATCAAAGCTATCATTCATGTCTGGGTCATTGATTAAGCCTTTCCATCCCACCGTGGTACGGGGTTTTTCAAAGTACACACGCATCACGACATAAATACTGTCTTCAATTTCTTTGGATAAAGCCAACAGTTTATCGGCGTATTCATGCGCAGCGTTGACGTCATGAATCGAGCAGGGACCAATCACCATCAATAAACGTTTGTCTTTACCGTCTAAAATATTACGCACGGTTTCGCGACCTTTGGTCACCGTCTCGATAGCTTTGGGGCTCAATGGTAGTTCGTTTTTTAATTCCGCAGGCGTCACTAGCGGTAAAATTGCTTCAATATTCACGTTATCTACATCAGCGATATCAGTTTTGGCAAAAGTTGTCATAATTCTCACAGGCTGTTGGCAAAAATTTAAAAAATCACTATAAACCAAAAAATTTATAATGTCATTACTTGCGTCAGTATGAAAGCCTACTTTTAGTTTGGCAGTTGATAAAATATTTTGTCAATGTTCAAAATCTGTTTGGTCAAAGTTTTTTTGGATATTTGGGTAATCTGCATATCCTACAGCAACATTATAACAACTCTTGTATCAGTATACTAGTACAAAATAACAAATAACTGTCATTTAAATTTTTTGATGGTTTTACTTTTCATCTGTTTACCCCTAAAATATTTTTTTAAAATGATAACCAAACAAGGCTGTTTAATCCCATGTACGCTAACGCCCCTGCACAAACCATTTCAGACCTTGCTGCAAACGCAACACTCGCAACCGATATTGCTAACCCAAGCGCAGCCAGCTTTTCTAACGTCAGCGAAGCGAGCTTTTCTAACATCAGTGGAGAGAACTTGCTGCAAAACGTTGCTAAAAATAAATTTCAGCCGATTGTCATTGGTATCGTAGCAGGCGAGGTCTCAGGCGATGCGCTGGGTGCAGACTTCATGCGCCAGATGAATAATTTGCGTGATGACATTGTGTGGGTGGGGGTGGGTGGCGCACAGATGCAGGCACAGGGACTTAACTCAGTGATTGACATGTCTCGTCTGTCGGTGATGGGCTTGGTGGAAGTGGTCAAGCATTTGCCAGATTTGTTTAAAGCACGTGATGAGATTTTGGCAGCGTTTAAACAAAACGCCATCGATATTTTTGTCGGCATTGATGCGCCTGATTTTAATTTACGATTGGGCGAACGGTTAAAATCAGCGGGTATTTATTGTGTGCAATATGTCAGCCCATCGATATGGGCATGGCGGGAAGGGCGAATTGAGAAAATCAAACGCGCGACCAATTTGGTGCTGTGTTTGTTTCCGTTTGAGTTGTCTGTGTACCAAAAACATGATCATCCCGCCGTGTGTGTCGGGCATTCACTCCTCAAAACCATGGATGACAATTTGTTTACAACGCCCATGGATGAGCTGCGCCGTGAATTGATTTGGGATAATCCCACCTATCATCAGTTTTTTGTCAAAATGGGCGAGCTTGAGATGAGTCATCTCATTGCAGTGATGCCAGGCTCAAGACGCAGTGAAATCGATGCGATTTTTCCAAAAATGCTTAAAGCGATTCATCAACTGTTGATTATGGATGATAAGCTATGCTTTATCGTACCAACGGTCAACCAACATCTACTGACTATCGTAGAGCAATATCTAGAAGCCCAATCAGCGCAGGTACGCCATCATGTGACAGTAAGCTGTGATGAAACACAAGCGGATTTTAGCCAACAGGTGATGGCGGCGTCAGACTTGGTGCTGCTTGCATCGGGTACCGCCACGCTTGAAGCCATGCTACTGGGTAAACCGATGGTGGTGGTGTATTCACTCAATAAAATGACCTTTTGGCTGGCAAAACGTATGGTGAAGGTTCCTTACGTAGCGCTACCCAATATTTTGGCAGGTCGAGAAATCGTACCAGAATTGCTACAAGAAGACGCCAACCCAGACAATATTTGCCGTGTGGTACAGCAATCATTAAAAGTTAAAAATTATAACGAGCAGCTGCGAGATTTGCGGCAAACGTCAGAATGGCTGCGTGAACAAAGCAACATCGACCCCGCCAATGCGGTGATTGATCATTGGCTGACGTGGAAAAAGCAGTAAAAATCTCAGGCAAAATCCAGGCAAAATTTGATGCTTTATCAAGTTGGGTACGGTGATATTGATAGTAAACTTACGCCTAATCTTCTGAGGTGAATGTTGCCATCAAATCATGCGCTTTGGTTCTGGCATCAAGCACCGTCATAAAGGTATAAGCGCCGATGAATTTACGGCTAATAAACATCAGCTCTTTAGGCGGCACGCTAAAGGATTTTGAGGTTGCTGATTTGCTGGCAAGCTTAATGACACGGTTATGTAAATCACTTTCCGCCCAAATATAATTGCCGTGTACATCCAGTGCATGGGGTGGAATTGTCGGATTACGACTTGGCAAACTAAAGGGTTCACTGGCAAGCAAACATAGCTCTACCATATCATTTTTTACCGAATCGCTAAGATTAGCAAAGAATTCAAAATGCTTGCCTGCTTGATCAATCGCTTGGCGCATTTTGCCACGGTCGTGAAAAACCCCTGCCAACAGCAAATTACGGGCGATGAGTAGCAGATTGTCATCAAACTGACGAATCGCGCCAAAGTCCAATAACACCAATTGGTCAAGCTGTGTATCAGGCTGTTGTGCAAGGCGAATCAGATAGTTGCCAAAATTGGGGTCGGTCTGCATATCCCCCCATTCAAAAATCTCACGCAGCATAATTTCAATCGACGCCTGCCCAATCGCATTCCGTCTTTCTTGGGGCAGCGCAAATATTTGCTCATCCAAAATCGACACGCCATCTTCATAGGTCATACATAGCAGCCTATCGGTGCTATAAGCTTTGAGGATGCGCGGCACCACATAGCGACTATCGCCAGCAAAACGCTGAAAAAATAACTCAGTGGTGTCTGCTTCTAGGAGGTAGTTGACTTCATGATGCAGCAGGTCACGAATTTCTTCAAACCACGCATCGAGTTGGCGGGTTTGTGGGACAACATTGGTGACTTTAAGCAGTTGGCGGAACAAATCCAAATCACTGTCCACGGCATCAGCGATATTAGGATATTGCACCTTAAACACCACTTGCTCGCCCGTGGCTTTATGAACTGCTCTATGTACTTGCGAGAGTGAGGCGGTGCCAATTGGGGTATGGTCGATATCAAACTCATGGATGGTATCACCCAATTCGGTTCGTAGCGCTGATTCGATAATTGACCATGAAAAAGCAGTCGTCTGGCTGTTCAAGGTTTGTAAGGCTTCTGTGATTTCAGAGGGTAAAAAATGCTCACCGTACAGGGCTAACATTTGACCGATTTTGACCACTGAGCCTTTAAGTTTACCCAGCTCATCCACCAAATACTGGGCTTGCTCACGCATAAATGCTTGTTTTTGTACCGCTTTTTCTTCCTTTGACTTAAATAATCCAAAGGCGCTATTGGTCGCCCATCGTCTGCCGATATTGAGCGATGCTTTGGCAATCGATAACCGACGGTCAAGCGCCGAGGTTTTGAGCTGTTCAAGCGGTTGGTTATCGTAATTTTGCGGATTTGCCATACAGGGTGCCTAATGTTTTTGAAAGAAAAAGCCAAATAAAAAGCAAATCATTTTAACACATGATTTGCTTTGATTGTTGTTACCGATTTTTAATAAAGCGGATTAACGCTTGGCGTAACCACTTGACGTAACATAGTGGCTAGATGTCTAAATGCCATCTTATTGGTTGTTGGTTATTCGGCGCTAGATTGAATAGCGCGCCAACCGATATCACGGCGATATTGCATACCATCAAAGCTAATAGCGCCACAAACTGCTAAGGCTTTGGTTTGCGCATCCAAAATATCGTCACCAAGTGCCGTCACGCAAAGTACGCGTCCGCCATTGGTGACAATCTCACCATTGTCAAACGCTTTGGTACCTGCGTGGAAAACTTTGACATCCATATCCGTTTGCCCATACTGAGACTCAAGTGATGGTAACCCATGGATGACATCGCCGTTGCTCGCGCTTTCTGGATAACCTTTGCTAGCCAGTACCACACCCAAGGCAGGACGCTCATCCCACTCAGTTTGTTTGGGAAGATTGCCATCCAACCCTGATGCTATCAAGTCAACCATTGAGCCTTTTAGGCGCATCATAATGGGCTGTGTTTCTGGGTCGCCAAAACGGCAATTAAACTCAATCACATAGGGGTCATTGTGGTCATCAATCATCAAGCCTGCGTACAAAAATCCCGTATAAGGCGTGCCATTTTCGTTCATGGCATCGACCACTGGCTGAATCACACGGGCAATCACCTTGTCATGTACTTGCTGCGTCACCACGGGGGCAGGTGAGTAAGCACCCATCCCGCCTGTATTAACACCGGTATCACCTTCGCCAATACGTTTGTGATCTTGGCTGGTTGCCATCGGTAAGATATTGTTGCCATCTATCATACAGATGAAGCTGGCTTCTTCACCTTGCAAGAACTGCTCAATCACCACACGGCTGCCCGCATCACCAAATTTGTTGCCCGATAACATATCATTGATGGCGTCAATGGCTTCTTGTTCACTCATCGCCACAATCACGCCTTTACCTGCGGCTAAACCATCGGCTTTGATGACAATCGGCGCGCCTTCGGCTTTCACATAAGCAATCGCTTGCTCGGCATCGCTAAAAGTTTGGTATTTGGCAGTAGGGATATGGTGTTTTATCATAAAATCTTTGGCAAAGGCTTTTGACCCTTCAAGCTGCGCGCAATACGCCGTGGGTCCCCAAGCTTTGATACCTGCTTTTGTTAAGTCATCGACCATACCTGCCACAAGTGGCGCTTCAGGACCAACCAGCACAAAGGCAATGTCATTGTCTTGGCAAAATTGAATCACCGCCGCATGGTCTTTGACGTTTAAATCGACATTTTGTAGTTTGTGTTCAAGCGCTGTGCCCGCATTGCCGTTGGCAACAAAAACCGTGCTCACTTTGCTATCTTTGGCGCATTGCCATGCCAATGCGTGCTCACGTCCACCTGTGCCAATCACTAAAATATTCATATTGTTTCCTTAAAAATGTAAAATAGCTGTATGGTAGGCATTGTAACAAATTTTGGGAACTAAATTAAATGACAAAGCATTTTATTATTGGCGTAGATGAAGTCGGGCGAGGGCCATTATTGGGCGATGTGGTGGTTTGTGCGCTCATCTTCGATAAGGCGATTTTATCTGTCAAAGAAGATAGCCTAAGCACTGATTTACCCACCGCTGATAGTGTGAGTATTAGCCACAATCATCCGCTAAGCGCGCTAACTGACTCCAAAAGACTGTCAGAGAAAAAACGAGAAGCGTTATTTTCCTTGATTGAAAAAACGGCAAGTGCGCATCAGGTTGTCAAAATTTCTGCCAGCTTAATAGACCAGCTCAACATTTTACAAGCGACATTACTAGGGATGAAACAAGCGGTGGCAGGCGTGATGGCGCAAATGTTAGCGCAATACCCAACAGCGACTTTTAGCGTCATGGTGGATGGCAATAAACTGCCCGTGTTGTTTGACTTGCCCAATTATCAGCAAATTACCCATGAGCAAGCGATTGTGAAAGGGGACGGCAAACATGCGTGTATCAGTGGCGCCAGTGTGATTGCCAAAGTGACGCGTGACCGAGACATGGTGGCGTTGTCAAAGTTGTATCCTGATTATGGCATTGAGCAGCATAAAGGCTATCCCACCGCCGCCCATATCCAAGCGATAGAGCATTACGGTATTTTGCCCATGCATCGCAAAAGTTTTGCCCCCATCAAACAGAGGGTTTTAGACAAAAAAGGTGAACATACAGTCAATATCTGGTAGTAATGAGTGCAGATCTAAAGTCGCCTTGTGAGCGAGTTTAACTAGTAAGGTGTGCTGAGCATGACGAGTAAAAGGATGGTCTTGCTCGCAGACCTGCAAGCTGTGCCCGATTTATTTTCAACCTCTCGGTGGACAGCGCGCCAAACAAGGTCTGATAGTCGCCCTGTATGTTCAAATCTATCATAGCAAATTGTAGGCTTTTTTCAAACTACCTTATACTAAATCAATCTGCCAATTAGCGGCTTGCAATTGGATATTTAAGTTTCTGAGTTTCACCGCTATGTCATCTGCTTGTTTTTGCAGTTTGACCGGTTCAATCACTTTTTGCCATTTGATTTCTCGATAGCTATAACGATCGCCTTCCGTCTTAGCATTATCAATCGCGGTTTGCAGTAGGCGATGGCGTTCGGCAAGTTCATCACGCTTGACTAAAGTGCTGAGCATGGTTGCACCATCGGGCATGACAGCGATGGCATTGGTGCGATGAATATGGTCGATTAACGCATACAGCTCGCTCATGACCTGATTGGCTTGCAGCAACAGTTCATTCGGGTTTTCACTTGGGGTGTCGCCATCTTGGACTTTGACATTTTCAGCAATGCGCGCTTTCAAGCTGGCGAGTTTTTTTTGCATATCAGCACGTCGTAACAAAGCTTCTGCAAGTTTCATAGTTATCTCCTGATTGGTCAATTTAGTGGGTCAATTTAAACGTTAAAATCGTATAATTGGGTTAAAAATTGGGTAGGATAATCTGTAATCACACAATCCACGCCCATCTCAATCAAGCGCTTTGCCACATCAACCTCATTCACCGTCCAAGCGGTGACTGTTAAGCCATAAACTTTGGCAATTTCCAACAGGGTTGGGGTAATAAGCGCATAATAAATGCCCACTTGGCTACAGCCTAAGGCACAAGCGCGATTAAAGGTTTGTAATATTAAATTTTTACCCGCTGTATCAGGCGTGGGTAAAAAAGCAATTTGGCTTGCCAGCGTGGCTTTGGGCTCAAGTGTCTTAGGCTCAAGTGTCTTAGGCTCAAGTAATAATCCTGTCTGAAAGTGAAACGTTAAAAATTGCTGTTGGTTTTGAATTTGGTACAAAATATCGGTATCAAAACTGGTCAAAGTAATAGGTAAAGCTTGCCATATTTCTTGAGATAATAGCCTAAGCAGATTTTTAACCAACAAGGCTGGCTGGGTTTTAGTATGGGTTTTGATTTCCAGTTCAATATGGCGAAAGTGTTGTAGATAAGGAGGTAAATCGTCTAGCAACAATACGTGATGTTTTAAAAACCCTAGTTCAAAACATTGGGAAAAACGCCCATAGTCCGATTGCACAATGGCGTCTAATTCCGCCCATGTTTTATCAGCAATCCACGATTGTTGTCTTGCAAGCCGATGTAAAGTTTCGTCATGTACCACCACAAATTTGCCATCGGCGGTCATTTGGATATCAAATTCAACCCCATCAAGCTGCTTACCATGTTTTTGCAATTGCTGCACGTAGGCAAATCCGTCTTGACAGTTCTCTAGCCGTTCAGCCCGAGCAGCACGATGACCGAGTAAATAATACGTTTGATTAGGATGGCGCATACGATGGCTCGCAATAGACAATAAAATTTTATGACTACTAAAAATTATTACAACTAAATTTTATTATAAATAATAGTGAACAACTAGCCAATTTGCAAAACTTTGCTTTATAATAACAAGGTAATAAATTCTGCGTGAAAGGTGCCTTATGTCTATGATTTTCCCACAAAATACGTTGTCAAAAAAAATGCGTACGCCGTTATTGTTGGCGTGTTTTGCCTTAGCCGTCGTGGGATGTAGTCGCAATGAGCAAAAAGACGAGCAAACTGGCAGTGCTGCAAGCAGTGAGCAAAAGACAATTGAAACGTCTGATATTGCTTGTAACAATGACAAGGCAACCAGTGTCATTCACAGTTATCTTGTCAATCGCATCGACCAGCAAGCCAAAAAACAGTCTGACATCATCCAGCAGCAAGCAGGTACGATCGTTGATATGACTATCTTACAAAATGGCTTGTCGCAAGTGGCCATTAACCTAGAAAGCGTGAATGGTAGCAATGGTAAATGCCAAGCGACGGTATCGTTTAATATGCCTCAAGCGCAGCTCGATAACGCCGATAAAATTTATACCCGTCTAAAAATGCCAGTCGCCGCCGAGCAAATCGCGTCGCGTGGGTATCAACTGCAAAATAGCACATTGGTGGCAAACCCTGTTGGATTTGGGTTATCAGCCAGCGGCACCAATTACCAAGTCAATAGCACAACAGGCGACGATGTGATTGGGCTAGTCGGTGAGATTATGGCAAATTCGGCATTAGCGCAAACGCTGACCCAACCATCTAATACGCCCTTAGCCGGTTCTTCGGCAGGTGCGATACCTGTTCTACCGCCTGTGACTAGCAAACCCAGTGTCGCGGCCAACAACAGCCAAAATTCAACGACCAAACCTGTCAAGAAACAAACGCCAGAAAAACCAAAAACCAACAGTGAAAAAAACGACAGCGAAAAAACCAAGACTGACGTGACCACCACATCAGACAAGAAAAACACAGCATCAGATAGCGCGGATAAAAAATCGGTGAAAAAATCTGAGTCAACCACCTCAAATGCTGATACCAAATCAACCGCTACTAAGACAACGGCTAGCACAAGTACAGACAAATCGACCAAGTCAATATCGCATGAAAAAGTCCCAACCGACACCAATGTAAAATTAACCATTGAAGAAAAAAACGAGCAATACTAACGTAAGCCACTGATAAATGACGTGTTTAACGTATATCACCCAGTCATCAATTTGTTTTAGCATCTTTTTGATGTAGTAGTGTGACTAAACATAAAACAAATTGATGCGTCAATTCTCTGCCTGCCACCATAAGGATATGAACATGGCCCATTTTGCCCCACAAATCGCTGTTAAAGCTACCTATATGCGCGGTGGTACATCAAAAGGTACTTTTTTCAAGCTTGATGACCTACCTGAACGCTGCCAAACCCCAGGGGAAGCCCGAGATAATTTTTTACTGCGGGTGGTTGGTAGTCCAGATCCGTATGGTAAGCAAATTGATGGTTTGGGAAATGGCTCATCATCAACCTCCAAAGTGGTGATTTTGTCAAAAACAGACGTTGCCGATCATGATGTGAATTATTTATTCGGTCAGGTCGCCATTGATAAAGCGATGATTGATTGGTCAGGTAACTGTGGTAACTTAACCGCGGCGGTCGGTTCATTTGCGATTGCCAATGGCTTAGTAGATGCCAGTAAAGTGCCACAAAATGGCATTTGTGAAGTCCGAATTTGGCAGCAGAATATCAGCAAAACCATCATCGCGCATGTACCCATGACCGATGGTCAAGTGCAAGAAACGGGCGATTTTGAGCTAGATGGTGTGACTTTCCCAGCAGCCGAAGTCAAAATTGAATTTATTGACCCTGTGGACAGTGATGGCGATATGTTCCCGACCGGCAACTTGATTGATAAACTTAATGTACCTGAAATCGGTGAATTTGACGTCACGATGATCAATGCAGGTATCCCAACGATTTTTTTAAATGCCAAAGACTTGGGTTTTACGGGCGCTGAGCTGCAAAAAGACATCAACAGTAACCAAGAAATTTTGGCGAAGCTTGAAAAAATCCGTGCTCATGGCGCAGTTAAAATGGGACTGATTGCAGCGTTAACAGAAGCCCAAACCCGTCAGCATACCCCAAAAATTGCTTGGGTTGCACCGCCAGCCGATTATACCGCCTCTAGTGGCAAAGCAGTCAAGGCAGGCGATATTGATTTGCTTGCCCGCGCGATGAGCATGGGTCAACTGCACCATGCCATGATGGGTACAGCCTCGGTTGCGATTGGCACCGCCGCGACCATTAAAGGTACGCTAGTCAACCAAGCAGCCGGTGGAAAAGCGTTGTCTGAAGTACGCTTTGGTCACCCATCAGGCACGCTACTGGTCGGGGGTGAGTCCTCGCAAGTGGATGGCAAATGGCAAGCCAAAAAAGTGTCTATGAGCCGTTCAGCGCGCCGTCTGATGGTGGGTGAGGTGTATGTGCCGGGCGATGCGTTTTAATCGACAAAGCATTCACAAGCCAACTTATAGCCCAATACCTAAGAGCCTAATAACTAAGTCCCCAATACCTAAGAGCCCAATAATGACAGATAACAACTCACACTGGATTGAACTGACGCACGCACCTAGCCAAGGGGTAACCGTGGTTCAAACCCTATCTGGCTGTGAGTCCCTGCCAAGAAAGTCAAGTAATTCAAGCAAGTCAAGCAATGATGCAGTGGGGCAGTCTAGTTTGAATGCTATGTATGGTCAATTTAATTTAGGCTTGCATGTAGGGGATGATAGTATGCAGGTGCATCAAAATCGTGCGCACTTGCTGCAATCCTTGCAACACTATCATCCCGCAATAAACAGCATTCATTGGCTTAATCAAATTCATGGTAATGATATTTATCAGGTTACCGATAAAATTGGCACAGCAGCGATATCTGCTGATGCGCATATTACTCGTTTGCCTAACGTTGCCTTAGCGATTATGACAGCAGATTGTGTACCTGTCATGATAGCCACCGATGCAGCAGATGATAACAAGCTGATAGCGGCGATTCATGCTGGCTGGCAAGGTCTTAGCAAGGATATCATTGCAAAAACGGTGCAAAAAATGGTACACCAGTTTGATTTTGCAGCGGGGGACAATGCGCCTGCTGAAATGCACAAGGTCACTCGTGGGTGGCAAGCTTGGATAGGCGCTAGCATCGCACAATCAAGCTATGAAGTGGATAGTCGTGTCAAAGATGCGGTGTTATCAGTGTTAAACGTATCTGAGGTTGTCGCTACTCAGTTGTTTCAGCCAAATGCTGATAAGGTCGGTCATTATTTTGCCGATTTGCCTGCAATAGCAGAATTACAGCTCAAGGCTTGTGGCATTCATCAGGTGCATAAAAGTGGTTTAGATAGCCATGGTGATGCACGATTTTATTCGTATCGTCGGCAAACCCAGCATCAACTACCTGCAACAGGTAGAATGGCAACGCTGATCTTCATGGATTAATTCTCATAAAAAAAGGCAGTGTGTTAATCAATCATACTGCCTTTTTTGTGCAAGCTAAATTATTGCATAATTTTAACGTAAGCTTGCGCTCTTAAATCCTGCATCCAATCATCTAGTGCTTGCGGTGCCATACGTTGGTATAGAATTTCACGAGCCATGTTTTTACGATAGACATCACTCACATCTTTCTGGCGTTTTTCATCGATTTTAAGAATATGCCAGCCAAATTGTGATTGAAAGGGCACAGAATAGTCATTTACCGACGTTTTTTTCATCATTGCTTCAAAGCTTGGTACCATATCACCTTCACTGACCCAGCCCAAATCGCCGCCGTTGCTGGCGCTTCCTGGATCTTTCGAGTAGGTGCTCGCTAAGGTAGCAAAGTCCGCACCTTGACGCAGTTTTTCATAGATAGTGTCGATCTGCTGTTTCGCCATGTCAGCGGGTAGGGCAGTTGATGGGCTGATTAAAATATGGCGGGTATGCCATTGATCGATAATTTTTTGTTGACCGCCGCGTTTATCGACCAATTTAATCACGTTATAACCTTCTGCCGTGGCAATCGGGTTGGTGACTTGCCCGACTTCAAGGGCGGTGATGTTTTTTGACAGTTCTGTCGGTAACTCTGCCGCGACGTGATAGCCCATATCGCCCCCTTGAATTTGCGCATTATAGTTGGTTTGCGCATCAGTCATGATTTGCTCAATATTGGCATTCTCAGCTTGCAAATTTTTGGCAATTTGGGTGGCTACGGTCAGCGCTTGTTTTTTTTGTTTGTCGCTGGTTTTACCCGTGGCATCGGCTTCAAAAGGCACGCGAATATGTAAGGTGCGATATTGTGATTTTTCTAAAGCGTTGCTTTCTGGTGATTTTAAGAAGTTATCGACATCTTGATCTGAGATTTTGATGCGGCTAGCAAGTTGCTGCTGCTGCAAGGTTTGTATCGTCAAGTCTTCACTGACTTTTTGACGCAATGCTTGGTAACTACCTGCGCGCTGGGCGTCAAGTTTTTGCTGGAATTCAGCAAGGCTTGCGACCCCATTTTGTTGCGCCAAATTGGTCAACGCAGCATTCACTGCGTTCTCTTCAGCCTGCAGCCCTTGACGTTTGATGATATCAAGCTGGATTTGCTTAGTAATTAGCTGATCCAATACTTGCGGATAAAGTTGCTGCGCGGGTGGTACAGGTTTGTTTTGCGCTTGAAGCTGTGCAGAAGCTTGAGCAACCGCGCGATCTAACTGGCTGCGTAAAATAGGGGTGTCGTTGACAATGGCAATCACGCCATCAATAACCTGATCTTGCGAGTTGCTAGTGACGACAGGCGTTGGCTTGGCTGATGAGTTGGCGACCTCTGATGCTACGGGCGCAGGTTTAGAGACAGCTTTTGCTGTTTTTTGCGTGGTAGTTTTTGAGCCGCTGGTTTTGGTGTTAGCTTCAACTGATTTGGCAGCGTTGGTGGTTTTGTTTACTGTCACAGCTTTGGTTGATTTGCTTGTGGTTTGCGCTGCAGGTTTGGTACTAGATTTTTTGCTAGATTCCACCGTCGTTTTGCTGCTAGTTGTGTTAGTTTTAGCTGTTGCAACCGCTGTTGTTGCAGTCACGGCTTGCGCGTTCAATGTTGGCATAACCAATAGGGTGCCATATATCAAAGCGCTAGTGAGAGCAGATAGGGTGTTGCGGTGAAAATTGGGTAAATTATGCATGACAGCATGGTTCATGGCATGTATCCTTAAAATAAAAACCAAAAAATAAAAAAAGTAAATTTGATCACTCAAAAATCGTGGCAAAACCATTTAGCTTAAATGACGGGTCTTTGACCGAGTGGCTTAGATGTTGCTAAATGATGTTGTAAAGTTTGGGTCATTTTATACAATAATATTTGCTAGCGTATGTCTGTATCATAATAAATCCTAAAAAACCTCAAGTTTTAGGCAGTTTTTTGCGTAAAAGGCGTTTAGTATTTAGGGTCATAACCCAATACCCGATTACGCATCAAGCTAGCCAGTCGACCGTCACCTTTGTTGGATAACCCATTTAAGCTAATTTCTGCCATGATAGCGTGGTCAGCACTGTCTTTATCACTTAACTCATCATAATAACGGCGAGCATAAATCGATAAGCCATAACAACAGCTATCATAAGTAAAGCCCGCTAACACATCACTAAAACGACTTTTCTCATTGTCGTATTGGACAGCCCCTAAAAACTGCCAATTATCATTAACAGGCAAAACAGCGGAGCCGGTGAAAGCAGAGAGGGCTTTTTGTCCAAATCTACTCTTATTGCGTTTGACATAACCTAAGTTGTAAAGGCTATTAAAAGTTGGCGCATAACGAAATTGGGTGTTGATATAGTTTAAATCAGCGTTGTCATCAACCGAGCCATCTAAATCTACCCAAAAATCTTGACGCGGTTGGGTGCTTACTTCAAAGACGGTACCGGTATTGTCAATTTTTAACCCATCATCGGTATTGTCAAGATGTACCCGAATATCACTCAAATAAATTTGTTTACCCACGCTGGCATCCAATCGAGTCAAACCATTGCCATCAATATAGCGATAATTTAATGAAGGGGTTAAATGGTTGTTGTCGGGCAGGCGATCATATCCCAAAAACCATGAATCTTCATACAATTGCGAAAAATTGAGCGATGCCAAACGGGTATTAAAGTTGGGTACGTCAGTCTGGTCTTTATAGGGCGAGTACACATATTTTAGGCGCGGGCTTAATAACTGATAGCCGCCCAAGGATTCATCAAATTTACCAAATGGGGTGCCTGCTTTAAAGAAATTTAAGCCACTATCAATACTAAACTGCGGTACAAAAATAGATTGGCTTTTGCTATTTTTATCCAGTCCATTGGCATCGGCTGATTCTTGGTCAAATTGGGTATAAAGGTGCTGTAAACTTACTGACGGGGTCACGTATCCCCAAGTTCGCGTCATTGGGTAGGCAGCAGTGAGTTTGTTATACAGTCTACCACCGCTTTGCTCAGGCGCAGAGCCATCATCGATTGGGCGTTTAAAATAGGCAAAATCGCTGATACCCGTCAAATCAAATTGGGTCACCCAAGGCACACGATATTTGACCGATAACTGCGGCAGACGGTCATACGGTTTGTCTTTGTCCAAGATTTTGTCTGAATTGGTTAAATTACGATCCAGTGTTTGAAAGGTTTCAATCTTGGCAAGCGCAGTCAAATAGTCATTGTAATAATTGGCTTGAATGCGGCGCGGTAAATTTAATTGAACGGTTTCGTCACCCAAGGTCTCAAAATCGTTTAAGAATTTAGGATCTGAGACATACTGATATAGCGCATCAATGGACAGGTTAGGGATATCTTTTGACTGCCAATGATGATCATAATAAAAGCGGGTACGGTCTTCATCATTATATTGTTTGTCGTTTGGCAGATAAGAGCCTGTCAAGCTACCATAACCAAATTTTTCTGTCAGATAGCGGAACTCACCTGTCAACATGGGATTGCGGTCAGTAAAAATGGTTGGCGTGACAGTGGCATCGTAATTTGGCGCTAGATTAAAGTAATAAGGTAACTGTACATTGAAACTCCCTTCCGTACTAAAGCCGCCGCGTGGTAACAAAAAACCACTGGTGCGGCGATCGTCAATCGGAAAATTAAAATACGGCAGGTACAATACCGGGGTATTTTTGACTTTTAACGTGGCATTATAGGCTTCACCGCGACCCGTGTCGGTATTGATATCGATGTTTTTGGCATTGATTTGCCAAGTCGGATTGTCAGGCGCGCAGGTGGTAAACATGACATCGTCAATTTCAACGCGGCTTTCATCGACTTTATTAAGCCGTTTGGCATAACCATACGCTTGTAGCGGTACGCTGGCAAAAGCCACATCTTTGGCGGTTGCTTTGGTGCTATCCGTTTGGTATGCCAGTTCATCGGCAACGGTAATCAGCCCCCCTTTTGGGCTATCTCTAAGGCTTACACGTGGGTTGCCGTCTGTCGATTGGGGACTTTGCGCGGCATCCACCAATAAAACATTACCTTGAGCGGCCGCAATGCCATCTTGCACGTTAACGACCACTTTATCGGCAGAGATTTGCTGACGACCTTGGTTGATTTGCACATCACCTGACAATTCAGCATAATTTTCATTGTCATAATAGCCATAGTCAGCCGACGCATAAATTGGGAAGCTGCTATTGGGTTGGTCGGTAGCGGCTGCCGCTAATGCCTGTTGTTGATAGATGGTCGAAGTGGGATATACCCAGTTGCCATGACACATGGCGTCTTTTCGGGTCCCTGCTTTTGATTGCGTGTTTGCTTGAGCACCTGACGGTTGACTATTAGGCGTGAGCGGGCTCAGCAAATTTGGATTAGCAACCGTGGCGCTAGTATCGTCCGTGGTTTGCGGGGTTTTGGGTTGATAAAAGGTTTTGAGCTTATCTAGACTGGCTTGTTGCTGTTGATTTGGGGTAAAGTTGGGACGAGTACGCGCAGAGTTTGGTTTGATGTCAGGCGCATTAATTGGTGTGATACCTTGATTAGTCGTCACATCGACAGCCGTGGCGCTGTCTGCTGTGGCGACACTACTACTATAAGTATCCGGCGTTGAAGCTGAGGTATCAAGGTTTTGTTTTTCAGTACTTTGTGATTCAGTGCTTTGTGCCTCAATACTTTGTGAGTCAATGTTTTGAGGTGCTGTGCTTTGTGCTGTCGCTGTATCAGTCGATTCCGTAACGGCTGCTGTCGGCAACACCGCAAGCGCTGAGGTTGAATACAAAGTAGTGAACATCGCGCCAAGTGTCATCGCTAAAACATTGGTATGTCGATAAATTTGGTGTAATGATTGATGCAGGCATGTAGGCTGGGTTGGCAAAGACGAATGTGAAGTTAAACGATTAGAAGTTGACGAAATAGGCGACAATTTCACAGATTTTTTCATTAGACATTTACCAAAGACGCAATATAAAAACCTTCACATCATATCACTAGCGTCATCAATATACTATTGCAAAAGATGTTTAAAATTGCAAACATGTTAGACGCCACTTGAGAGATACGCAGATTTTCGGTAGCATAACTTATTTTTATTGAGTAAGCCCACGTTATGAACCATCCTGCCGCACAACTTGCTAACCAAGACCCTTGCGATAGCACAGCTTCGCCATCAAATACCGAGCCACTTGAACAAAAATCACTTGAACGACAATCACTTAAGCAACAGCCACTTAAGCAACAGTCACGTGAACAACAGCTGCACACTTGGTTAACCCAAGTTTTTCCAAACCAGTCATTGCAGCATAAAAAAATACCTGGCGATGCCAGCTTTCGCAGCTATCATCGCTTAACCGTCGACAATCAACACTATATCGTGATGGATGCGCCGCCAGAAAAAGAATCGGTGAAAGAATTTATCGCCGTGGACAACTTAATGGCAGGTCATGTGCATGTGCCAAAAATGATTGCCACGGATGAACAGCAAGGTTTTATCATCCTTGAGGATTTGGGAAACACGGATTTTGCCGATGTCATTGCCAAGGATTTAACGGATGCAGGCGAGCTGGCAAAAACTGAGCGCTATTATCAGCAGGCAATGCAGGCAATTTTGGCGATTCAAAAGATTGGCATCAATGACGCCAAAGCCGTTATCCCAAGTTACGACGATGCTCTACTGCTCCGAGAAATGGGGTTGTTTAGCGAATGGTTTTTACCCTATATCGGCGTGACGATGACCCCAGACTTAGAGACGCTGTGGCAAGATTTGCAGTCTGATATTATCCAGCAAGTCATCGCGCAGCCTCAAGTGGTGGTGCACCGTGATTTTCACAGCCGTAATTTGATGGTATTAAATCACAGCGATGAGTTGGGCGTGATTGATTTTCAAGATGCTGTCATCGGTGCCTACACCTATGATTTGGCGTCTTTACTGCGAGATGCCTATATCAATTATGATGAAACATGGGTCAACACGCATCTGGCTCATTATCACCAATTGGCGCAAATTGACAAAAGCTTGGCAGAGTTTACTGTGGATTTTAATATCATGAGTATGCAGCGTCATCTCAAGGTATTGGGAATCTTTGTACGTTTGTTCGAGCGAGATGGCAAAGACCGTTATTTGGTCAACCTGCCCAAAGTTTTCAATAATTTATTAACTTGTCTAAAAGCTATCAGCCAAAGGGATGAGCATCATACTTTTGATAAATTTGCTGATTGGATGACAGCCGTTGTTGAACCTGCTTTTCATCAAAAAATCCAAGGATAAAACCCCATGACAACCACCATCACCCAAGCCATGATTTTATCCGCGGGTAAAGGCACTCGGCTGCGCCCTTTAACTTTGACCACGCCAAAGCCACTTGTCGAAGTCGGCGGGCAACCGCTTATCGTGTGGCATATCAAAGCACTCAAACAAGCCGGTATCACTGATATCACCATCAATGTGTCATGGCTTGCGGATAAACTGCTAAATGCAATCGGGGATGGCAGTCAATACGGTGTCACCATTCATTGGTCGATTGAACCAGAAGAACCGCTTGAGACAGCAGGCGGTATCAAGATGGCTTTGGCTACTGGTAAATTAAAAGACCAGCCATTTATTTTGGTCAATGGGGATGTGTGGACGCCTTTTAATTTTGCCCAGCTAAGCCATCTTAATCTAAACGATTCGCAGGCTTATTTGCTACTCACCGACCAAGCTACGCACAACCCAACGGGTGATTTTGCCTTAGAAAATGGCAAGGTCAAGGCAGATGGCACACCAAAATATACTTTTGCAGGGATTAGCGTGATGTCACCAAGATTATTGGATACGGTCAAGGCAGGTGAGACTGCGCCGCTAGCGCCACTACTCAAACAAGCCATGCAAGCGGGTGTGGTAATGGGGGATGTGCTGAGCGATGCGTGGGTCGATGTGGGCACGCTTGAGCGTTTAGAAAATTTGAACCAAAAATTGTCGGCTAACAAGTAATTTGACAGAAAATTTCATCTTTTGCCATTTTGCTTTTATTTGAAAGCCGAGCAAACTAAACGGTTAAAGCTAAAAAAATGACCCAAAACTGTGATAAAATTTGTCACAGTTTTATTTTTAGCATGTTACATACGACAAAATTTAATTCTGCAATTAATTCTGTAACTAATTCTGTAATATAGGAAAGCCAATGACCACCCCAATTTCTGAACGTCGTCTTGCCAACGCCATCCGTACCCTAGCTTTTGAAGCGGTGCAAAAAGCCAATTCTGGACATCCAGGCGCGCCGATGGGCATGGCAGATATCGCTGAAGTGTTATGGCGTAAGTTTTTAAAGCACAATCCAACCGACCCAAATTGGCTAAATCGCGACCGTTTTGTGCTTTCAAATGGTCATGGCTCAATGCTTCAGTATGCTTTGCTGCACTTGACAGGATATGACGTTAGCATTGAGGATATCAAAAATTTCCGCCAATTGCACTCTAAAACCCCCGGTCACCCTGAATATGGCTACACCGCAGGTGTGGAAACTACCACAGGTCCCTTGGGTCAAGGGATTGCCAACGCTGTAGGTTTTGCGATTGCAGAAAAAACCCTAGCCGCGCAATTTAACCGAGACGGTCACCAAGTCATCGACCACCAAACCTATTGCTTTTTAGGTGATGGCTGTTTGATGGAAGGTATTAGCCATGAAGTTTGCTCATTAGCCGGTACGCTGCAACTGGGAAAATTGGTTGTATACTATGATGACAATGGTATTTCGATTGATGGTGACGTCGAAGGCTGGTTCTCAGATGACACCCAAAAACGTTTTGAAGCTTATGGCTGGCAAGTGCAAAAAATTGACGGTCACGATACCGATGCCATTACCCAAGCGACCCAAAATGCCATAGCTGAAAAAAATAAACCCTCACTCATTATCTGTAAAACCGTGATTGGCGCAGGTTCGCCCAATAAGCAAGGCTTGGAGGCCTCACATGGCGCACCCCTTGGCGCGGATGAAATCTTGCTTACCCGTCAAGCACTCAAGTGGGATCACGAAGCCTTTGAACTTCCAGACGATATTTATGAAGGGTGGGATTGCACAGTTAAAGGTCAAGCGCTGCAGCAATCATGGGAAAGTGAGTTTGATGCTTATAAAGACGCTTACCCAGAGCTTGCCAGTGAATTACTTCGCCGTGTGAATGGTGACTTGCCAGCAAATTTTGAGACACAAGCCCAAGAATTTATCAAGGCTTGTCAAGATAACCCAGAAAACATTGCAACGCGTAAAGCCAGCCAAAATTCAATCAATGCCTTACAGCCATTATTGCCAGAGCTACTGGGCGGCTCTGCTGATTTGGCAGGGTCAAATCTGACTTGGTTCAAAAATGCCAAAGCGCTCGAAGATGATGCGGCAGGCAACTACATTCACTACGGTGTGCGTGAATTTGGTATGACGGCGATTGCCAATGGTATAGCCTTATATGGCGGGTTTATTCCGTATGTGGCGACGTTCTTGATGTTTATGGAATATGCGCGCAATGCAGTGCGTATGTCTGCCTTGATGAAACAACGCGTCATTAACGTTTATACTCACGATTCAATCGGTCTGGGAGAAGATGGACCCACTCACCAACCTGTTGAGCAGTTGTCAAGTCTGCGTGCCACCCCAAATCTACATACTTGGCGACCATGTGATACGGTCGAGTCAGCCGTGGCATGGGTAGAAGCCTTGAAAGCAAAATCAACCCCATCCGCGCTGATTTTTAGCCGTCAAAATCTACCGCACCAAGCGCGAGATATCGAGCAAGTAGCCAATATTGCCAAAGGTGGCTATGTACTAGCCAAAGAACAAGGTGAGCTACGTGCCATCATCATCGCTACAGGTTCAGAGATTGAGCTTGCCATGAATGCTTATACTGAGTTGACTGCCGAAGGTTTGGGCGTGCGCGTCGTATCAATGCCCTGTGCTGAAGTGTTTGTCAAACAAGAAATCAACTACCGTGACAGCGTGTTGCCACCGCAAGTGCGTGCCCGTGTGGCGGTTGAAGCCAGCCATATCGATTATTGGTACAAGTTTGTAGGGCTTGATGGTAAAGTCGTGGGTATGACCACCTTTGGTGAGTCTGCCCCTGCCAAAGACTTGTTCCCATACTTTAACATCACCACTGATGCGGTCATTCAAGCCGTGAAAGCGGTTGTTTAAG
>NZ_DALZSV010000044.1:0-21036 GCF_032014955.1 Moraxella sp. CTOTU47724 | reverse complement strand
CCTATGACACTGCCTATAACCCTGCCTATGACCACCATGCAGCATAAACGCTTGTCCACCGCACCCATGATTGATTGGAGTACACGCGATTATTGTTACTTTGCTCGATTATTCAATCCTTATACTTACCTTTATACTGAAATGATCAGTACCTCGGCGATATTGCAGGGGGATACAGACTATCAGCTGCGATTTTATCCCAATGAACATCCTTTGGTGCTTCAGCTTGGCGGCTCAGATCCTAACGAATTGGCGCGCTGTGCTAAAATCGGACAAGACTACGGTTACGATGAAATTAATCTAAATGTCGGCTGCCCATCAGATCGGGTACAACATTACAAAATCGGGGCTTGCTTGATGGCAGAGCCCAAATTGGTGGCAGATATTGTCTCTGCGATGCGTGATGCGGTGGATATTCCCGTCACTGTCAAGCATCGCATTGGCATTGATAACTTTGATAGTTATGAGTTTATGGCGGATTTTGTAGATCATGTGGTGAAAGCAGGTTGTCAGCATATCATCGTCCATGCGCGCACCGCTTGGCTACAAGGCTTAAGCCCTAAACAAAATCGTGAAATTCCGCCTCTTCGCTATGAGGATGTGTACCGCTTAAAGCAGGATTTTCCCGATGTATTCGTGGAAATCAATGGCGGTATCACCACTATTGATGACATCAAAACCCATCTGACGAAAGTCGATGGCGTGATGATTGGGCGGGAAGCTTATCACAACCCTTATATTCTAGCCGAAGCCATGCAGCTGTGGGGCGAGCCTGTGCCTAGCCGAGCGGATATTTTTTATCAGTTACTGGATTTTTTGGCAGCCAGTGACGCGCGTGGCACACCGTTGACGGCCATTATGCGCCATTATTTGGGCTTGTTTCAAGGATTGACAGGCAGTCGTAAATGGCGTCAGGCGCTTAGCGGGCAAAAATCCCTGTCGGTCGCGCAAGTTCGTGAAGCGGGTGAAGCGGTGTTGGCGTTAAATGCGGGTTAAAAGTTAGCTAAAAAAGACTAGCCGTATAAATACTGTCCCATCGCCAAGCCATTATTCATCATATGCAACACCACAGGCAATAACAGTGACCCTGATATGATACGCCCATAGCTAAATAACATCGCTAGACAAAAAATCCCCAACAACTCGACCACACCGTATTGCATATGAATCACCGCAAATACAATACTAGTTAGCACACTGGCGCCCCACATACCAAGCTTTGAGCTGGCAAGCCCTGTCCACATAAACCCGCGAAATATCACTTCTTCATAAATCGGCGCAAATACCACCATCGCCAGCACAAGCAGCCACCGTGGATGTGCGGACTCAGCAAGATTGTCCATAAACATCATGGGCTCGCGACCCAGCCAGACGGTGACTAGGTTGATGATAACATTTAGCACAATCAGCAGCGCGCTACATTGTAACAACTGATACCAAGTAAAGGGCTTGAGGGCAAGATAATCTTTGATACGGCTGTTTTTAAATCGGATAAACAAATAAACGCAGCCGAGCACCATGGCTAAGGTAAAGCCTAGCGACAGACTCATTAACGTGCCGTTTTCACTGCCCTGCAACACTTGTTCAGCGATAGCCAAATTTGCGGCATCTTGTAGCACCCATGGTGCAAATAACACCACGCCAATCAATTGACTGGCAAAAAACACCGCTAATAACACCATAGATAGCACAATGGTCTTTGGCAAATCGTAGATGGGGGTACTAGGCTGTAATGATAAATTTTGCACATTAAACCCTTTAATGGATGTTTGTGTTGTTACCGGATATCATGATTGACTGAGTGAATAAGCGCTTTGATTCGTTCAACCGTACTGGCTGGGTATTCTAACGGGAACATATGTCCGCCTTCATGCACTTCAAAATCAATGCCCATACGCTGTTTGACCAGCGCAGGGAACCCACGTTTGAAAAACAGGCTGTCTTTACCAATTATTTGCTTGGCAGGGACAGCCGGCGGATGGTTAGGTTTTTGCCAGTAAAGTGAGGGATTAGTGCGAAACACCGCTACTTCCACCGCTTTTGGAATGGTAAGCGTCACTTGGCCATCTGCCGTATCAGTCAAGCCATAACGAATAAAATCATTAAAACAGCGCTCATCAAAGTATCGATAGAATGCCTTATGCCGCAGATGCTCGTAGGCGACTTCACGGCTTGGCCACGTGTCACGGCGATGGCTTGATAGACCTGCAGGCGTGAGCCTATCTACCAACCGTGGGCTAAAGCGTTTTGCCCAATGTAGTGCCATCGAATAGTAGCCATGAATGAGCGGTGGGTCTAAGGCAATCACTTGGCTAAATAGCTCGGGCGCTTGATAGCTGGCTTGCAGCGTGCACAATGCACCAAGCGAATGCCCTAGCCCGATGACCTTGGTTTGCCCGCGGGCGCTTAAGTGCGTTTGGATGCTATCAATCACTTGTTGGGTCAGTTTTTGCCAATGATTATCAACCGGATAACGCGGGTCAATGCCTAACGCTGGAATATAGACAATATCAAATTCATCACTGAGCAAATCAAACAGATATTGATAGGTTCGCGATGGAATACCATTGGCATGCGCGAAGTGTATCAAGGGTTTTTGCGCTATCGCTCCTGTCTGCCCTGCCTCTCCTATCTCTGTTACGCCCCCTGTCCCTGTCCCTGTCCCTGTCGCTAGCGTTGGCGCAGAAGGCAAACCATTGGCTAACGGATGCTGGCTCGTCTCAGATGACATGGTTATTGCATCCCTTTGTCATTTGCAGCCGCTTGGGTTAATTGGCTAGCAAAGCCTTTGGAGACCGTTTCGCCAAACCCATAGCCGATTTGGCTGGCAAATTTACCCAACACTTTTTTCACCGGGTCTTCTGGGTTATATTCCACGACATTGTCTAGTTTTAGCTGAGACTCAAGGGTGCTGATGCCGCCTTTTTTATCTGCCAAACCGAGATTAATCGCTTGCTCACCACTCCAGAATAACCCAGAAAAAAGCTGATTGGCGTCAGGGTTTTTGAGGCGATTGCCGCGACCTTGTTTGACAGCATTGATAAAATGGGCGTGGGTGTTATCAAGGACACCTTGTACATGTTGGCGCTCAAACTCGGAGAGCGGGCGGCTCATGCTTAAAATATCTTTGTGCGCACCGGCTGTCATGGTGCCATCTTTAACGCCTAGTTTATCCATCAAACCTTGGACATTGTAGCTTGGCATAATCACGCCAATTGAGCCGACCAAGCTTGAGGGATTGACCCAAATTTCATCTGCCGCAGATGCGATATAATACGCGCCCGAAGCACCCATATCTTCGATAACGGCATACAGTTTTTTGTTAGGATGGGCTTTTCTCAATTCGGTCATGGTTTGCCAGATTTCATCGGATTGTACAGGCGAACCACCCGGTGAGTTGATGCGTAACGCCACCGCTTGCGCTTGGTCGTTGTTAAACGCTTCCGTCAATGCTTCGCCCACCGCTTGACTATTGGCTTCATTGTCGCTGCTGATAACGCCTTTGACATCGACGACGGCTAAATGCGGTTTGCTCGTATCGATATTACTCATGCCACTTTTGGCAGAGCCACTACAGCCTTTTGCCACTACCGCGCCAAATAGTAGCACATACCCCAAGGTGATAAGCTTAAAGAAAATACCCCAGCGTCTTGCACGGCGCTGCTCCACAAGGCTTGCCATCAGGGTTTTTTCTAGCAATTGCCATTCTTTGCCTGCGTATGGCGCATTGGGTGGCAAGTTTTGTGCATGGTTTGGTTGAACAGGTGGCTTTGACTGTGAGGGTTGGTTGGGATCGGGTGGCCAATTATCTGACATAAAAGTTCCTTAGCAATAGGTAATTTACCGCCCATGATAGGGGGAAGCGGTCAAAATTACAATCACTCCCTTGTAGCCAAATCGTCAATCATCAGTCAGTATCATCTGGGGCGAGCGTGTAAATTACCGCACCCACTTGATCGGCATACAGGACTTCGAATAGGTGGTCTGCAGGCTTATCCACTGACCAACTAGCCAGCGATAATTGGCTATCTTCGCCCAGTTTTTGCGACTTATACGCGCCTGTGACCACATGCAGTAAGGAAGGTTTAGTCAACGCTAGCCACGATGGTTTAATGGATAACGTATAGGGCTGAATCAGTAAATGCGCCGCCGACACCGTGCATAATTTTTCAGTCATTTGCATGGGGATATCGCTATTACCTGCCAACATCAGCACATCGTAGGGTTTGCTGGTTGGTGGCTTGAAACGAATGTGAATATAACAGGTTTGGGTCGCTAGCTTTTGCTCATCGGTTAAGGCTAAATCCAAGTGCCATCCCGACATCGCTGTGATTTCCAAGCCATCTTGTTGCCAACGTTGCGCGGTTTGGCAACTGCGAGGTGTAATCGCACGAAAACTTGTAGATACAGTCTTATCTGTCACATCAAGCCTGCTGTGTTCGACATCATACCCAGCCAGCCAATAGGCTTTAACAGGTACATGGGTGGCCAGTTGTTGCACCAGCTCATTGACGCGGACACTGGGCGTTTGACTAATCACCCCAGTTAATCGATGAACCTGCTGATTTGCTAACAGCGGATAAATATCACGGTTCAACAGCGAACTGATTTCTTCATCAGCCGCAACATTGCTGATAGCTTGTTTGCTTTTCAAAAAATTGGGTTTATCCGTCTGCGCGGCTTTGACTTGGTTATCGGACAAAATCAGCCAGCTATCATCGCCTTTCTTTAATAAACTGATGACCAGTTTAGGGTTATCACCAACTGCTAGAGTCGGTTTGTTGTTACTTAAACTTCGCTGCTGTAGTGGCAATAATATCAACAGGATAGCCAGTGGCAACATCAGCATTCTAGGCAACAAGCCTTTTAACAACCCCAGTAACGCAATTAACAACCACAGGACAAGCTGGGTTTGTGACAAGGCGAAAAATGATTGTTTGGCAACACCCATGTCGATAAGTTGCTTAAGTAAAAGATGAAATACATTGAGCAGGGTTGTTAGCAGCGACCAAATGATTTGGCTTAGCCAATCCCCTACCACAGGTAGCCAACTAACGACGCCTGCCAACATATCTAAGGGTACAATCACTAAGCCTAAAAATGGTACGGCTAGCAAGTTTACCAAGATGCCGATGACCGATACTTTGCCAAAAAACCACACCACGATGGGCAGCATCCAAATAAATAGCCAAATTTGTAGTTTTAATAACGCCTTGAATTGATGGCTTATGATTTTAACAAAACCACTCAGCACATCGCTGCGTGCAGTAGGCGCTAGTAACTGACTAACATCCTTAATTTCAATGGCGCTAACTGTCCCTATTGTCTCGCTAAATTTTAACAGTAAAACCACCGCCACAAAGGACAACCAAAACCCTGCTTGCCCCACCGCCATCGGTTCTAGCCAAATCATGCCTAGTGCAACCCACGCCAATAGCCGATAAGCAGAAAAATTAACCAATAACTGTTTCGACAGCGTGAGCAGTAACAGCATCCAAAATGTCCGCTGGGCAGGTATTTCAAAACCCACCAGCAGCGCATAAAACCCTGCCATCACCACACTCACCCAGAGCACCAACAAACTACTCGGTAATTTGACCAACAACTGCGGCGCAAGCCACTTAACGAGCCATAATAAAAAAACAGATACGATAGAAGCTAGCATCAGCACATGCGGGCCTGAAATTGCCAATAAATGGCTAATCCCCGTGACTTGATAGCGATTCTTAAGGTCGCTATCCATCAGGCTTTTATCACCGGTTAACAGTCCTAATAAGATTGCATGGCTTTGGATAGCGCTCTGAATGGAACTCTGACTAGAAGTTTGACCCGAACTTTGACCAGAAGTTTGAAAAGCAGTTTGGGCAATATCGGTATTTTTAGAAGTGACTATAGACGTCGATTGTTTCAGCATGGTTGTATGCAAATTGGCGAGAATTTTTTGGCGTAGTTGCCAGCGCAATTGTTCGATAGCAATAACCATACGGTCTTTCACATGGGTTACATTAAATTCATGTATGCTCGTTTTTTCAATACCGATGATCACTCCCTTTGCTTGCACCCCACGCTGTCTCAACCATTGCGCTTCATCAAATCCTAGCATAAGCGGTTTAGCATTGCTGGGTAAGCTTGTAGGCTTAGGCTTTGCAATGGGCTCAAGCTGTAATTTTACGTTAAGCTGCATGCCAGGTCTTAATTGCGACAAGGTCGCTTCCCATTCAGGGTTGTCTTTGATGTTAGCGGTAATGAGTGCCGTTAGCGGTGGCCGGGGGGTTGCTGACGATGCATCAGCATCACCGTCCTTATCAACGCGGACTTGCAGAATTTGTTTGATGAAACCATTGCCAATCAGGACAGTATCATTTGATAATGGGCTCATTTGCGTCACCGTATCGCTGATTTGATGCGATTCAACGATAGCATCCACTGTGAGCGCTGAGGGCAATAACGCGTTTTGATACAGCTTATAATGATATAAACCATAACTGACACTCAGCATGAGCGTCAGCAAAAAGATAAAGCTTGATAATAACGGTAAGGCAAAACGGTAGGCGAATGCAAGGTTTGGCGATGCTCGTTTTAGCTGTTTACGGTTGCAGCCATGGTATAAACCTACATTGATTAGCAGCGCTATCAATAGTACTACTGATAACATCTGCCAAATTTTTGCATCATAACTGGCTAGCGCAGAACCTATCATCAAGGGTTGATTTGCTAGTGTATTTACCACTAAAAAACCCAACAAACTGGCAACCGTGATGAGCCAAATCATGTTTCATCCTTGATAAAGATAGCGATAGCTCGCTACTTCCCTTACAATTATCGAATGAACGATATAGTAAAACAAATAGCAACTTTTGGAAATTATTAATCGATGTTGACTCAATTTAGTAGCGGCAATGACAATGCCTCAGTGTTCGGCAAAAAAAGCATCCAAATCAGTCTAGGGATTGCAGGATTAATACTGGTTGTTGACTGTGGGCTATTGCTGGCCAATCGTGTTTTTCATATTGGCACCCTAGTACCATTGGGCATAGGGCTAATTTTTTTAGCCCATGCGGTATATTGGGAGCGTATCCAACTTTATTTGGCATCACAGCCGTCATTAAAAAAATTATGGCAGCTGATTTGGCTATTATTTTTTGTATGGTTGATAAGTTTTTGTGTCTTTGTCAGCTATTTAAAACAGCACTTTAATACCGATAACCATCCTAAAGCAGCGCAAGCGATTATTGTCTTAGGTGGCGGAACAAAAGATAATAAGCCGACCGATGCGGTAAAACTGCGGTTGGATAAAGCATCTGAAGTCATCAAGCGTTTTGCAAACGCAGTTGTGATAACCAGTGGTGGTTTTGATGCGGGGGAGGATGTCAGTGAAGCCAAAGCGATGGCGGACTATTTACATGACACCTATGGTATAAGCTTAGCGCATATTGCGCTTGAAGAACAAAGCACCAGCACCGAGCTCAACTTTATCCATAGTAAAAAGATTTTAGCGCAGCAAGGGATTGCCTTAAATCAACCGATAATCGCAGTCACCAGTGATTTTCACACCTTGCGCGCAAGCCTTATTGGCAAACGACAAGGATATACCAATTTACAGGTAGTCGGGTCTGACACTCCTTGGTATATCCGTCCAAATGTGTGGTTTCGCGAATACTTTGCTTTTATCAGCGGTTGGCTACTCGATGAGTATTAAGCCACCCACGTACCATTTTGCAAGGCTAATTGTTTATCCGCCAACTGTGCCAGTTGCCGGTCATGGGTGACCATCAACAGCGCGGTATTAAAATCTTTTTGTAGTTCTGATAAGATTTCAAACACCGCCTGCGCATTGGCATAGTCTAAGTTCCCTGTGGGCTCATCTGCCAGTATCAATGAAGGCTTTGTCACCAGCGCCCTAGCAATCGCCACCCGTTGACGTTCACCGCCAGACAGCTCGCCTGGGCGATGGGTCAGTCGATGCCCCAATCCTACTTTTTCCAGTAATTCAATAGACTGTTGACGCGCCACTGCGATTGGCACTGCTTTTCGCATCAATAGCGGCATTGCCACATTTTCAATCGCAGTAAACTCCGCCAACAAATGATGAAACTGATAAATAAAGCCCAAATGTTGGTTACGAAGCTCACCGCGCTGGGTTTCATTCAGATCATTGATGCGTTGCCCATGAAGCCAAACTTCCCCACTGGTCGGCACATCTAAGCCACCCAAGATATGTAGCAAGGTACTTTTACCCGACCCACTCGTGCCAACAATGGCGATGCGCTCGCCACTGTTAATACTGATATCCAAATGATTGAGCACATTCGTGGTGGTCTTACCATCTTGATAGGTTTTGGTGATATTGTTTCCTGTTAAAATCGCCGTCATGGCTCACTCCTATTCATAACGCAATGTTTGAGCCGGTTGGATACTCGCTGCTCGGCGTGCTGGGTAAATGGTTGCCACAAAACTTATTACCAGTGAGGCTGCCACGATGATGGATACGTCTTTCCATTCAAGTTGTGAAGGTAAATAGTTGACAAAATACGCATCAAATAAATGTAACCCAAATAAACTATTGATACCGCCTACCACATCGCTCACGGTCAACGCTAAAATCACGCCCAAAATAGTTCCTGCGACGGTACCAATCACCCCGATAAACAATCCTTGTACCATAAATACTTGGGTAATGAGCTTAGGCGACGCACCAAAGGTTTTTAAAATCGCGATGTCCGCCTTTTTATCAGTCACCAGCATCACTAAGGATGAGACGATGTTAAATGCAGCAACCAAAATAATCAAAAACAGCAATAACCCCACCATGGCTTTTTCCATTTGAATCGCACCAAATAAATTCCCATGCGTCGATGTCCAGTCACTAGGCATGAGCATATTGGGTGCAAGGCTCGCGGCTTGCTGAGCTACTTGTGGTGCGGCAAACAAATCCTTTAGCTTCATGCGAATACCCTGCGCCCCCGCAGGCAGACGCAATAGCGTAGCCGCATCATTCATCGGGATGAATGCCATAATATTGTTGACTTCAGGGCTGATGTCATACACCCCAGTGACGGTAAAACGCTTAAAGCGCGGAATCACGCCAGCAGGCGATGGCGAAGCTTCTGGCAATACTAGCGTGACCATATCGCCTTGTTTCACCCCCAGTGAATCCGCCATTTGCTTGCCAATCACAATGTCAAATTGACCTGCTTTTAGACTATCGACACTACCACTTTCCATATGCTGATGAATAATCGAGACTTTTTTCTCATAGCTTGGCTCAATACCTGTCACCATGATACCAGCAACTTGTCCATTTGCGGTGAGCATACCCTGTAATTGGATAAAAGGTGCGACGGCTTCAACTTTGGGGTTTTTTTGAATCGTTTGCGCCAGCGTCTGCCAATCTGGGATAATTTCACTGGCAGTGACGGTGGCTTGCGGCACCATCCCCAAAATACGACTCTTGAGCTCGCGGTCAAAACCATTCATCACCGATAACACGGTAATGAGCACAGCGACGCCAAGCGTCAAACCCACCATTGAAATCAAAGAAATAAAAGAAATAAATCGGTTACTTCGCTCAGCACGGGTATACCGTAATCCTAAAAACAAAGCCAACGGTCGAAACATAGCATTCCTAAAAATTATCACTATTTTGATGATACAAGCAGGCAAAGAAATAACTTATTTCAAAACCATTATTCAAGCCTGCTAAAAGCGTGTTAGTCTGACACATTTTTTTACCGTTTTGGCAAAAGTTTTTTTGCAATTTTGCTAAAAATTCGCAGAATCAAACATATCTGCGCAATAAATTGTGGATGTTTTAAGCAAAATAAGGTGAAAAAATTCTGCATGTCCCCATTAACATAGCAGAATTAAATTTCATCCCTGCTTAATCAAGGGTTAATCCATTATTAACAGATAGGTTAATAGCTGATACTCGTTGATTTAATCAGGATGATTTGAAGGCTGATATTAGCCTATTGATAGCTGATAATGTAATCATTAAAATTTTGATAAATATCGTGACAGCTGTTTAGTTTATTCAGTGTGTTTGCAGTATAAGCCTGTTGTTACTGATAAACCTGTTGTTACTTAAAGGACGTCTTATGACCAATACTCACCAACCCTCTTCTTCAAATGCCCCCAATACGATTAGTCTAAACTGTGATCAAGTGGTTGGTCATGCAGATCACTGGTCATGTTTTACCAACAATATCCCCGATGACGTCCCAAATTGGTTGCAATCGCATATCGATACTGCCACCATGCCTACCCCACTAAAGACTACCAACGCCACGTCTTCGCATATTTTACTATCGGGTAATCAGCCAATTCATGTCAATCAAGTGATTGAAATTGATAGCAATCGTTCCCCTAAACGTTTGATTAATGCGTTTCCTTGTGTCAATAGTCCGTATGGACAATGGGTCACTATTGAAGGTGTCTATAAATGTGACAATCAGATAGAGGCGATTTTGCGCTTAAAAACTGATGACAATACCGTGCTGTATGTATTTGACCAGTATTATGCCATCAATGCGCACAACTATGAAAAAAATCACCGCTACTTAATCAATCTGAGTGCATTTGCTTACACCGTAAGCTTGAGTAACCGCTCAGAAACTATTGTGGTTGATGAGCCTGAAGCGATTCGCTATCACCGCGCTTTTAATGATATTTTGACCAAAAATAATAACGTTGCCCCAAAAGACCTTGAAGCCCAAATCGCCGCTTGGCAACCTAGCGAAAACGACTTGCCGCTGGAGCCAATTGAAATCAACGTCGGTCACATGTGTGCTTATTTATTTGGTGAAACCATCGGTCAACAAGATGAAGCCTGGTGTCAAGGTCAAATTATTGGCAAACAGACTGCTAGCTTTAACGACGTTGAATTTGTATTGCTTGATGTGGTGATATTACGTGAAAGCCTTGATAATCCTGTTGTGATTCGTTTAGCGGTCAATGCCGATAACATCGATGCGACGATTCAAGTTAACGATTATATTCAAGCCAATATTTGGCTACAGGGGACTATTTTTGTGGAAAACCAGAAAAAAACAGCCACCAATTACAGAGCGTTTTAAGCCTTTCCCCTGTCAGATTATTGATTAATTTTCTTGAAGCCACTGCCGACTATGACAGTGGCTTTGTTATTTTGTAAATAAATGTAAATTTTGCCCTTTATTTTATTTAATTCATTGAATTGACTATAATTTTATATTATCGTTATTTTAAATTTGGTTTTAATCAATTTTTATCAATCAACGTCATAAATCCTATAGTGGCTCAACAGCCTACCCAACATCATCCGCTAACGTTTATGAGTGTTCTATCAGTTATTTTGGGAAGATGACCCATGCCAAATCAGTCGACTAAATCCGCAGTTTCTACTTCAGACGCTATCCAAGCCCAGACTGGATTGGTAAATCACAGCCCACTCCCACTATCTGCTCAAACTAGCTCAGTTAATGGTCTGATGGTTTATAGTTTGCTACTGTACCCCACCCAAGCACGCGATAAAAAAAATCACCGAATGTTATCGATGATTTTCTTTGTGCTCGGGGTGTTAGTGATATTTCGCTTAACACACGGATAATGCTCGCAATATCCTAAATTATTTGATCAGCTCGATTACACTTGTGTATTGGCTAAGATGTCTTTGAAAAGCTGTTTTTGCTCAGCGCTTGGGCTTGCGGTTTGGATAGACATTAATTGTCCCATATCGCCTTCAACGCGGATTTTGCCAGACATAAAGGCTTCCATCGCACGGTTCATATCACGATCTAAAAATATCGCCTTTAAGGTATCGGCATCAAGTTTTAGGGTGGTTAAAGCGCCATCTTTTGAACCTTGATGAATCGTCCCATCATAAAAAGCGGCATTGACTTCTTGATTGTCGCTATCTGTGACTTGTAAATTAATTGACATATTTTTAATCGCGGGTGGTAGATTTAAGTCACCGGCTTTGTTGGTTAATTCGTCAACTTTATCAAACCATTCTTGTGTTAAAATTTTAGCCATTTTAAATCCTCATTGTCGTTAGTTGTATTAGAACTTGTGCATCTTACCGAGATTTTGTAAGAATGACAATTCTCTAACCCATAATAAACCTATTTATAGAACAACGATAATGGCGCTCGGTTAACCATTTTTAGCATTGTTACTAGATAGTGTATGGGATGTTAAAAAAATCCCCACAATTTACATGGTTTTTTTTATTTTTCATATTATAATAGTTGGTGTGTAATTTTTTTTTGCGGTATGAACGTTACATTAGATGATATTTAGCAAAGATTAAGTTACAATACTTGGTGAGAATCGTGAGTTTGAGCCTATTTTACTGCTTGTAAATTTACTGTTTTGCGTCAAGATTTAGCCGCTAATTTCTTTAAAATTCATCGTGAAACTAGCCACTAAACAGTTAGCCTATCTTATAAAAAAATAACTAGTGCCAACGTATCTGACCTGATAGTTTTATTGACAGGCACAAAGGAGATTTCTGCTTAAACTTGTTGATAATATAGGCTGTAAAGGAAATCATCGAATGAATTTACAAAACACAGCAATACCTATTACCGATGATTATGAAGTGGACATCATTAAGTTGTTCTCAATCATGGCGGTAGTATATGGTATTATCGGTATGGCAATTGGGGTGTTCATTGCATCACAATTGGCATGGCCTGCCCTCAATTTTGGTATCCCTTGGCTAACATTTAGCCACTTGCGTCCATTGCACACCAACGCGGTGATTTTTGCATTTGGTGGTTGTGCGTTATTCGCAACTTCATATTATATCGTTCAAAGAACGTGTAAAACGCGTTTATTCGCACCTTATCTAGCCTGGTTCACCTTTTGGGGATGGAACCTTGTTATTGTTGGCGCAATTATTACCCTACCCTTGGGTTTAACCTCAGCGAAAGAATATGCTGAGCTTGAATGGCCCATTGATATCTTAATTGCCGTGGTGTGGATATCTTATGCTATTGTGTTTTTTGGTACGTTATTGAAACGCAAAACCTCGCATATTTACGTTGCTAACTGGTTCTTTGCTGCATTTATTTTGACCATTGCGTTACTGCATATTGTCAATAGTATGTCCATCCCTCTGAGCTTTTGGAAGTCATATTCATTGTTTGGCGGTGCGACTGACGCTATGGTGCAATGGTGGTATGGTCACAACGCCGTAGGTTTTTACTTAACAGCCGCCTTTCTGGGTATGATGTATTACTTTGTGCCTGTACAAATCGGTCGTCCTGTTTACTCCTATCGTTTATCTATTATCCACTTTTGGGCGTTAATCGCGTCTTATATGTGGGCGGGTGGTCACCATCTTCACTATTCAGCACTCCCTGACTGGGCACAGTCTTTAGGGATGGTATTTTCTATCATTTTATTTGCGCCTTCATGGGGCGGTATGATTAATGGTGTACTTACCTTATCTGGCAGCTGGGATAAACTTCGCACAGACCCTATTATTCGTTTCTTGATTGTTGCACTGTCATTCTATGCGATGTCAACATTTGAAGGTCCGATGATGTCAATCAAAACCGTCAATGCGTTATCCCACAATACTGACTGGACCGTTGGTCACGTGCATTCTGGTGCGTTAGGCTGGGTTGGTATGATTACGGTTGGTTCATTATATGTATTGATTCCACGTATTTGGAACAAACAAAAAATGTATTCAACTGATTTAATCACCACGCATTTTTGGCTGGCTACGGCAGGTACTATTTTCTACATCGTATCGCTTTGGATTTCAGGTATTGGTCAAGGTATGATGTGGCGTGCTACAAATCCAGATGGAACACTGGTGTATAGTTTCGTTGATACTGTCTTGTTCTCGCACTATCCTTACATTGGTCGTGCATTTGGTGGTTTATTGTATGTCACAGGTATGGTCGTCATGGCTTACAACGTTTACAAAACTATCACGATGCCAAGCACTAAAACTGTTGAAGTAGCGGATACCACTACACCTGTAGTAGAAACTGCTACCGCAAAACAGATTTAAGGAGAGACTCATGCAAATCAATCATGAAATTATTGAAAAAAACACGGGTCTTCTACTTATCCTAATCGTTGTAGCTATCAGTTTTGCGACTTTGGTAGAAATCGTGCCATTGATTTATACCAAAGAAGTTAACCAACCTTTGCCCAATATGAAGCCATGGACTGCCCTTGAGATGGAAGGTCGTGATATTTATATTCGTGAAGGCTGTCACGTCTGTCATACCCAAATGGTTCGTCCTCTTCGGGCTGAAGTAGAACGTTATGGACCTTATTCGCGAGCTGCTGAATCCGCTTGGGATCATCCCTTCTTATGGGGGTCCAAACGTACTGGACCTGATCTTGCGCGTGTCGGCGGACGCTATTCTGATGACTGGCAACGTGAACACTTGATTAACCCACAATCATTGGTACCTGAGTCTGTGATGCCATCATTTGCTTGGTTAGCAAAAAATGACGTTAACCCTGGAGAAGTACAAGCAAAAATGCGTCTATTCCGTGACCATTTTGGTGTGCCTTATAGCGATGCTGATATTGCAGGTGCACCTGATGCGGTACAAGGTAAAACTGAGCTCGATGCTGTTGTTGCATATTTACAACAACTGGGCACTGCAATGAAAGGTCAACGTTAATGTTGGGCACATTACACAGTATCGCAACGGTCGCAGCGTTTATCGCTTTTATTGCGATTGTTTGGTGGGCTTACTCGCCAAAGAATCGCAAACGATTTGAAGAAGATGCAAAACTTGCGTTAGATGACGAAGACCTAACAGGTGCATCACAACGCAATAAGGATAAAAAATGAGTGGATTTTGGAGTTTTTGGATAACCCTATTTTCCATCGCTTGTTGGGCTTGGATTTTGTTCTGGTTAGTCGGTGTATTGGGTTATCGCCCAAAAATGTCGGATGACGGTACTACAGGCCATGAATACGATGGTATCCAAGAGTTTGACCGTCCATTACCAAAATGGTGGTTAGTAATCTTTTGGGGTTCATTAGCTTGGGCACTACTATACATGCTATTGTTCCCATCAGTAATGCCAGGCTCATGGAAAGGTATTACTACGGTAAAAGTAGATGGTCAAGATGTTCCTTGGACCAGTGCTAATGAATTAGCATCCGATCTTGAGCGCAATAATGCTGTATTTACTGGCACGTTCAATGATAAAATCTTAAAAGACAAAGCGGTAACGGCGCAAATTGATAGCCTTGCTAAATTACAAGCGCAGCAAGCTAAAAATGCAGAGCCCAATGCTGAATTAAAATCGCAAATTGATAAAGGTATTGTAGGACTGGCACCTGCCGTTCTAAAACTTTCTCAAGATCCTCAAGCGATTAAAATTGGTCAGCGTTTGTTCTTACAAAACTGTTCAGTGTGTCATGGCTCACAAGCGCATGGTGCACCCGGTTATCCAAACTTGACGGACAATGACTGGATTTATGGCGGTACACCCGATAAAATCTTGTTAACCCTAAATCATGGTCGCGTGGGTGGTATGCCAGCTTGGAAAGCGCAGATTGGTGAAGATGGTGTTCGCGCCGCAGCTGAATACGTACTATCACTATCACCCGGTCATGGTTCAAAAGAAAATGGTCAGTTGAACCAAACTTTGGTTAATCAAGGTAAGGCTATTTTTGATACTAACTGTGCGGTATGTCACGGTAAAGATGCCAAAGGTAACCATGATATCGGTGCGGTGAATCTTACGGATGACATTTGGTTATATGGTGGCGACCGTGAAACGGTTCGTACTACGTTACGTAACGGCCGTGCCGGTGTGATGCCACATTGGGATACCAAATTGGGTAACGAGCGTATTATGTTATTGGCGGCGTATGTTTATTCATTAAGCGATCACAAACAAGATGGCTCTGTGATGACGCCAACCACTGTTGTTAATAAAGAACGTGGTGCAGCCTCTACCCCAGTTGAAACTGCAAATGCGGTCAAATCTGCGGTTGCTAGTGCGGTAAAATAATTTTTACCCGCCACTTAAAAAAGCGAGTTTTAGTTACTCGCTTTTTTATTGCGGATTGACTTTTCCTTGTCCCTCTTTACTTGCCTAGTTTTACATGCCTAGTTTTTCAAAGGCAGTTTCATCAAAACCAATGATTAACTCATTGTTTGAGACGACAATCGGGCGCTTAATCATACTTGGCTTAGCCACCATCATATCTAACGCAGCATCCACATCTTGCTTTATTTGGGCTTTTTGCGCATCGCTAAGTTTGCGGTAGGTTGTGCCTTTGCTATTCATGATTTTGTCGATACCAACTGTTTCGACCCAATGTGCTAATGTCGGTTTATTTATCGCCTGTTTTTTATAGTCAAAAAATTCATACTCCAAACCCAGTGCAGTTAATTTATCAAACGCCTTTTTCATGGTGCTACAATTTTTGATACCGTAGATGGTGATGCTCATATTGACTCCTTTTTTTATCGCAATTTTTACGGTTTTAGGCTATGCTATGGGGCTTAATATACCTTCCCATTCAAATACTGCAAATTCAGACCATTATGAGTAATTCAGCTTTAACCAGTCAATACCAACCCCAAGAGATTGAGCCCGCCCAACAACAAAAATGGGAACAGCAAAATCGCTATCAAGTAAACAACGCGGCATCTGATAAGCCATCACGTTATTTGCTGTCTATGTTTCCCTACCCCAGTGGTAAACTACATATGGGGCACGTGCGCAACTACACGATTAGTGATGTGTTGAGTCGTTACTATCGGTTGAAAGGTTATGAAGTATTGCAGCCAATGGGCTGGGATGCGTTTGGTATGCCTGCAGAAAATGCAGCGATTGCCAATGCTGTTGCCCCTGCTGCGTGGACGTTTTCAAACATTGATAACATGCGCGCACAGCTTAAATCATTAGGACTGTCGATTGACTGGTCACGTGAATTTGCCACTTGTACGCCAGAATACTATAAATGGGAACAATGGCTATTTGTACAACTGTTCAAAAAAGGCTTGGTATACAAAAAACTCTCAACAGTGAATTGGGACCCTGTTGATAATACTGTCCTTGCCAATGAGCAAGTGGTGGATGGTCGCGGTTGGCGCTCAGGTGCGCTAATTGAAAAACGCGAAATCCCCATGTACTACTTTAACATCACCGCCTACGCAGACGAGCTGTTAAATGATTTGGATAAGCTGGAAGGTCATTGGCCACAGCAAGTGATTACCATGCAGCGCAACTGGATTGGTCGCTCTGAAGGCATGGAAATTCATTTTCCCTATACCTTAAATGGTGAAGAAAAAACCCTAGATGTATTCACTACCCGTCCTGATACCTTAATGGGCGTGACTTATGTATCGGTGGCAGCTGAGCATCCACTGGCAAAACACGCGGCCGCGACCAATCCTGCCTTACAAAGCTTTATTGAAGCCTGCAAAAAAGGCTCAGTTGCCGAAGCAGACTTAGCCAAAGCTGAAAAAATGGGTATGGATACGGGTCTGACTGTCATCCATCCGTTGACCGGTGAGCAAGTGCCTGTTTGGGTCGCTAACTACGTCTTAATGAGCTACGGTTCTGGCGCTGTCATGGCAGTCCCTGCGCATGATGAACGCGACTTTGAATTTGCCAATAAATACCAGTTACCTATTAAGCAAGTGATTGACCTGGACGAAAACCATAAGCAAGGTCAACAGTTTGATGCGACGACTTGGCAAGACTGGTATGGCGATAAGCAAAATGGCGTGGCTATTAACTCGGGTGAGTTAGATGGTTTAAATTTTAAACAAGCCTTTGACAAAATTTTAACCCAACTTGAGCCAAAAGGCTTGGGTAAAAAAACCATTAATTATCGGCTACGTGATTGGGGAGTATCTCGCCAGCGTTATTGGGGTTGCCCAATTCCGGTTATCAACTGTGCCGACTGCGGTACAGTACCTGTTCCTGAAAGTCAGCTGCCTGTGGTATTACCTTTAGATGTAGTGCCAGATGGACGTGGCAATCCCCTCAACAATCTTGCTTCATTTACCGATGTCAACTGCCCATGTTGCGGCAAGCCTGCCAAACGTGAAACCGATACCTTTGATACTTTTGTAGAATCAAGCTGGTATTACGCGCGTTTTGCATCACCCAATTATACCGATGGGATGATTAATAAAGTCGCGGCCGATAAATGGCTACCTGTAGATCAATATGTAGGTGGTGTTGAGCACGCCGTGTTACACTTACTGTATGCGCGTTTTTTCCACAAGCTCATGCGTGATGAAGGCTTGGTGCAGGGAGATGAACCTTTTGCCAATTTACTCACCCAAGGCATGGTCTTGGCGGGTACTTATCTTCGCGAAAATGCCGATGGTAGCAAATCCTATTACTTTCCAGAAGAAGTTGATATCCGCTACAACGATAAAGGTCAGCCCATCGAAGCGACCTTAAAAGCCGATGGTCAGCCTGTCAAAATTGGCAAAATCGAGAAAATGTCGAAGTCAAAAAACAATGGTGTCGACCCACAAGCGACCATTGATCAATATGGCGCAGATACGGTTCGACTTTACACCATGTTTACCGCGCCTGTCGACCAGACGCTTGAATGGATTGACGATGGGCTAAAGGGTCCGTATAACTTTTTGAAAAAAGTATGGCGTTATACCATCGAGCATGGTGACACACTGGCACAACAATCTTTAACCGCAGCAACGCTATCGGTGAGTGACGCCCAGTCGCTTAGTAAAGCCGCTAAAAATCTACGCCGTAAAACACATGATACGATCGGCAAATTAGATGACGCCTTTGGTAAAAACTTGGCGCTCAATACGCCTGTGTCATTTTTAATGGAGCTGTCTAACGAACTCACCGCGTTTGACATTCGTTCAGACAGCGATTTGGCGGTAGCCAATGAAGCACTTATAACATTATTGACCTTGCTCACCATGTACGCGCCGCACATGGCAGAAGTGCTACTTGAGGAGTTAGGGATTGATGTAATCACGCTAACCTATCCAGCCGTTGATACTTCAGCCTTGGTACAAGACACTATTACCATGGTGGTGCAAGTCAACGGCAAAATCCGTGGTCAAATGGAGGTGGCGCCAAACAGTGACAGCGATTGGTTAAAAGCCGAAGCGAAACAACTCGACAGCGTCGCTAAATTTATCACCGGCGATATCATCAAAGAAATCGTGGTGCCCAATAAACTGGTTAATATTGTGGTAAAAGCCTAATTGATTACAAGGGCTTATTGGCAACCTAAGCCCTTTTTGACCTTAAAGCTTTATAATAACTTGAAGCTTCATAATAAAGTGTTATCACAAGCAATACCGACAATCATAGATGGGTAACTAACAGACAGGTAACTATATGAATAAGCCATTTCTTCGTATCCTCCTAAGCAGTGTGTTACTGACGCAGCTACCTGCCTGTGGTTTTCATCTACGCGGGTATGATGCGCCCATGTCACAGAATATCCCGACCACTGAGCTGATTTTTCACAATAGCCCAGAAGACTATGCGGTTAAAAATGCGTTAAAAAAACAACTTGACCAGCTAAGCATCAACACCCAAGATAGGATGATTGATAAAAATGCAACCAACCAATCAAATGCCACCTTGCCTGCCAGTATTGAAGTCAAAAACATTCGCCTGCAAAACTACCAGCTACGCGGTATTTTGACCGAAATTCGTATGGTGCTAAGCGCAGAGGTAAGCTATCGCGCCATTGAAAATGGTCAACCCCGCACGCTGACCAATACTATTCAAGTACAGCGCAGTTATCAGTATGACCAAGGCGTGGTAGCGACTGACAATCCCCAAGCTGAGCAAATTAAAGTATGGTTGTATGACAACCTGGCGCAGCGTATTGCTGACCAATATGTCGCACTGAGCCTTCCTAAAATCACCAAACTGTCGACCGCAACCACCCCCTAACCTACCTAACCTAATTGATAACACGCTGATGCAGTACAATTTTTTAAATGCCTTTCAACATCTCAAAAATAGGCAAGACCCCGCTACTGGGGTGTGGCTAATGCATGGCGATGAAGATTTGCTGTCACAGTGGCTGATAGAAAAAATGTCGCCCAATTGGCGGCAGCATAATATGGCAATTTCGCGCATGGATATTACCAGCGCCAAATCATGGCAAGCGGTTTTGGCAGAGCTGAACAGTCTGTCACTGTTTGACGACAACAAAGCCATTATCGTTCATGGTAATCATAAACCCGATAAAGAGGCATTGGCAGAATTAACGCAATTTGCGACCAGCAATTCGAGCAATTGCTTAGTCATTATCAGTGATAAATACGATAAAAAAAGCCAAAGCAGTGCGTTTTTTTTACTTTGTGATAAATTTGGTCAGGTCATCGAATGCCATCTTTATCAAGAGCAGCAACGCGAACAACTGCTACAGCAACACGCGCAAGACTTTGGACTCGAGCTCACCAAACCCGCTTGGCAAATGCTGATGGCACAAACTCAGCATAATTTGCTAGCGGCTTACCAAAGTCTGTGGCGACTCTCCTATCTTTATGCTACAACAGATGCGAATCCTCCTACCCATTTTGTGACCATCGATGAGGCTCAGCTGTTTGATGGGTTGGTGAGTCAATCTATGTTTACCACCTTTGACTTATCGGATGCCATGTTGGCAGGTGATACCGCGCAGGTTGCAAAAATCTTACAGCAACTCAAAGCCAGTGAAGAACCAGAGAGTCTGGTATTATGGATGATAGCCAAAGACATGCGCAATATTTTAAGCTTGCAATCAGGGGCAAGTTATCAAAGCCTTGGCATTTGGCAAAGCAAGCAACAGCTGTATAGTAAAGCCCTGCATCGTCATTCCCATGACGCTACCCGCAGCTGGTCGGATGCACTGTACCAAGCCGACCAAGCCATCAAAGGTCTGGTGCAACAACCAGCTTGGGAGCTGCTCTACCAACTCGCTTTTCGCCTAGCGGGTCAACCCCTATTTCACTAATTGCTTTAAAAGTTACTTTTAAAGTTGCTTTTAAAAATGCTCCGCAACCTTTGCAATCTTTGCAACCCTTCAAACAACCCACCCATCAAACCACCACCCCC